>CAJMEO010000072.1 GCA_905212505.1 uncultured Christensenella sp. | reverse complement strand
ACCAGACTATCTGGTGGTTTTATACTACAAAAAAATTTAAAAAATTTGTTGAAAATTGTTTGACTTAAAATTTTAATTGTTGTATGCTTATTAAAGATAAAACAAAAAAGCATAAAAGATTGCAAGGAAAGCAGTTTGTGCTTGAAAAAGCACAATTCAAAAAATTTTAACTTAAAAAAGTTAATTACATATAAATAATGCAAAGCAGGCATTAAAAACAAACTCGGTATTCTCTTGCCACGGCAAGTGTAATACAAAATAAAAAATTATTAAATTTAAAAAGGAGATTTAAAAATGGTAAAATCTAAAAACAAAAAAAGTGTTATCGCTTTGGTTGTAATGGCATTCCTACTAGTTGCTTCTATCGTTTTAGCTGCTACTGGCGCTTGGTTTACCGACAAAGAAAGTGGAACAGTTAGTGGTTCAATCACATTCGGTAAAATTGACTTAGTTGCTATTTCAGATGCTACAATCACTTGGAGTAAAGAGACTGTGCTTCCTGGTGACACTACATATGCAGATGTTGAAGTTGCTCTTGGTGCAGATTCTGACGATGCATTTGTTAAAATTGTTTGCACAGCTCCAGAAGCTTTGGCTAACGGAAACGTAACTTTCACTGTTAAAGATGCTACAAATTCAGAAAATATTATAGATCTAACTAATGAAGTTATACCTATGCAAAAAAATGACAAAAAAGTTATTAGAATTACAGTTACTGTTAGTACAGACTTAACTAACGAAATTAGCGGAACAAAATATGCAGGAGCTAGCTTGGACCTAACAGATGTTTCTGTTAAAGCATTTGCTGTTCAACAAAGAAACAACTCAAGTAGTGCTGCAGCAGATCAATTAACTGAAGCTATTCAAGCTTATACAGCTGCTTAAAATGGTTAAGAATTTTTAAAAAAGAAGATGTAAAAATCTTCTTTTTTTTATTTAATTATAAATTGTTTCAAAATTAATAATTTTTTTCTTTTAATCATTTAAAAAATTCGCTATATTTATTAAGGGCAAAAATATGCCTAAAATATAAATAAAAAGGAGGATGATTAAAATGTTATCAAAAATTTGATTAATTTTATTAACAATTGCTAATGTTTTTTTAATAGTTTTTAATAACTATGAAAATGAACCAATTGTTAAATCAATAAGAATTTGATTAGAATTAGTTCCAGTTTTAATTAAACTAATAAATCAAATTTAATTTTAATTATAAAACTCACGACATAATGTTGTGAGTTTTATATTATTTTTTAAACATATAAAGTTGGTTGTTTTTAACCACAAAATATTTGTCGGTTGGAGTTTCAAAATAGTAGTCATATGTTCCAATAATTTTTTGTTCAATAATGTTAAATGAATGTGTGACTGTTCCGCTTTCATCAGTGTTGTCGCAAATTTCAACAGTTTTTTTCACCATTTTGTCGCCAACTTTCATATAAACATAAATTTTATTTTTGTCTGTTTTGTCAAAATATGCAGAAACATTTCTGCCAATTCCAAGGTCTATTTTTTCTGAATTTTTAATAAGTGAATATTGCAACACAACATGCCCATTTTTGTGAACTTGAACAGTTTTCGCTTCATTATATTTTAAATAACACACATCAAAATTATCTTCAACCACGGCAAAATTTGCAATCAAATAATAAGTATCGTTTAAGCCATTAACCGACGCAGTTGAACCTTGGTTTAGAGTGGAAAAATAAAGTTGTTGACCCGCAACTCCTGAAATACCAATATAAAAGCATTCATATAAATTAGTTTTTTGTGTAAGGTCAAATGCTTTGCAATTGCTCATAAATAATGCACTGTTTGCAATTTTACGCATGTTTGTTGCCTTATCAAGTCTTTGTTTTCCATATCCATCCAAATCTACAATACTCAAACATAAAAATCCCGGTACAATCATTGAAATGTCAATATAATAATCATAATGATTTCTTACGCAATGAAAATCTTTAACATTTTCAACATAAAGTTCATAATCTTTTGTCAAATCAACGGGATTTAATTTATTATTGTCAAGTTTTAAAACATATCCATTATGGTTTTCAAGTTTAGAGATTATTGTTTCACCACTTTTGCTAAAAATTTTATAATTTTGCGGTTTATTTAAAATGCAAACATTTTTTCCAAAAACTTCAACTTTAACACTACTTACAGTTGTGCCTGCTCCAGGAAGTTTAAAAAACACCCAGTTTCCTTTTTGCGAAACAATAACAGTTGATGTTTCACAAATAATATTTTTGCCAGCACCTAAAGATATAGTTTTATAAGTTCTTGTTGTGCCATCAAGATTACCATCAGGACATTCAATTCTTAAAGTTGAAGCATCAGTCAAGGTAAGGTCAGCAGTAAGTTTAATATCAAAAGTTTCGTCTTCACAATAAACACCAACATAGGCAAGATAATAGGCATAGTTGTTACCATTTTCATTAAGAATATAAGGCTTAGTTATTTCATAACTATCCGTTGTGTTAAATGTTGTTTCGCCTGGAGTGTAACTTGTAAAGTCAGCATCAAGTTTATAAGGGTCATCTTCAAATTCGACTGGGGCAAGACTTGCACCAAGAATTTCTGCAATATTATCAATTTTATCGCTTAAATCTTTAATGCTATTTTCATTACAGTTGTTATTGTTATTGTTATTATTAGTGTTATTTCCTTCATCCATAAAATTGCGTAAATCGCGGTCTAAACGTTCAACTTTGTCTAACGTTTCATTTGTTATTTGTTCAATATCCATGTTTTTTCTTCCTTTAAAAAATTTTTCAACATAATTTTAACATGAGTTATTAAAAATCAAGCAAAACTAGTGCCAAATTTTTGAATAAGTTCATAAATATATAAAACAGTTTTTATTTGTTGTAATAAAAAATAAAAAAAAATATTAAAATTTGTTTGCATTAAATCAAATAATATGCTTATAATTGAGTATATTAATATAAAAGGAGATTTAAAAATGAAAAAAATTAAAAAATTTTTATGTTTAGCATTAGTTGTTTGTTTAATGGTTCCGGCTGCACTAATTTTAACAGCATGTAATCAATCTGTTGTAACAGTATCAACTTTTGATGAACTAACCTTGGCATTAAGTGGCGACAAAGAAGTTATTAAACTTTCTGCCGACATCACTTCTGCTCAATCAATTATAGTTGAAAGAAAAGTCACCTTCGACCTTAATGGAAAGACCTTGAAAGGCAGTGGTTATGACGGTGTTTTCTATGTTAAAGAAAATGGCGATTTAACAATTAAAGGAAATGGAAAAGTTGTTGCGCAGGAAGACCGCAAATATGCAATGGCGATTTGGGCTGACGGAAATTCAAAAGTTTTGATTGAAAACGGAAGTTTTTCACAAGAAATTACAGGTTCAGACACTCAATATGACATGATATATGCAAAAGGCAGTGCCGAAATCACAATTTTGGGTGGGAAATTTGAAAGTGTAACTCCTCAATGGACTTTGAACATAAAAGACAGTGACAATCAAGTTGCAAAATTTATAGTTAAAGGTGGCGAATTTAAAGCATATAACCCTGAGGACAGCAAAACTGAGCCAGCAGGAGTTTCTGCAAATTTTGTTCATGAAGATTATAAATCTGTTTATGACGAAGCAACAGATACTTATAAAGTTGTAAAAAAATAATTAAAAGCACAAAATTTTTAACAAAATTAATAACTAATTAATTAGCTACAACTACCATAGAATGTCTAATAACTCTAG
>CAJMEO010000071.1 GCA_905212505.1 uncultured Christensenella sp. | reverse complement strand
TTGCCTTTGCTGTATCAGATAATCCAGAAGACATTACAACCAAAACATAAGGAGTATTATCTTTAAAAACAATTGCCGCATCATTTTCCACAGTATCTAACTCACCTGTTTTATTAGCTGTTTGTACCCCACTTGGCACACCAGCCGGGATTTTCCCCGTCCTTTCTTGTGCTTTTAAATAAGTCATCATTTGTTCAGAAGCTTCATAACTTACACATTTATGATTATAAATATTTTCTTTATATTCAAGGAATACCTTCAAACTTGGATAGCGTTAGTTTTTCATTAAAAGATAGTCCAAAAGTTTTAATAAAATAACAAAATTAATACTTTTCTTTCATATTCAAAATTTCTCAATAAATTTTAATTTTAAAAGATTAACTCAGATAAAAACTATTTAGAAACTTTGTTAGTAGAGCCAAAGCCCCCTGTTCGCTCGCCCGTTGCTTCATCATCATAAGTTATTAAATATTCAGTGAAAACGCCTTGAGCAAAGCCGTCGCCCGAACATAAACTTATTGTTTTGTTTTCGTTATTATCGTTTGTTATTTTGATTTGAATGTGTCCTTCATTTTTTGCGTTGTAATAGTCAGCATCAATAATTCCGACAGTGTTGTTAAGTTGCATTTTATATTTAAATCCTAAACTGCTTCTTGGATATAAACTTAACACTACATCTTCTTCCATATAGCATCTTATTCCTGTTGGAATTTTTATTGTTTCACCAGGTTTTATTTCAATGCCAACAGGCAGATAAAAGTCATAACCTGCACTAGACTTCGTTGCACGTTTTGGAAGTTTTATTCCTTCATAAATCTTTTCAATTTTACTATCTTCCAGTGGAAAAATCTCCTTAAAATCTTGCAAAAATTGTTTTAAACTTACTTTTTCAAACTTAGCGCATTTTCTCATATAATTTCCTCCTAACTTAATTTTACACCATATTGATTGCAACTTGCAAGAGAAACTCCCAAAATTTTATCATAAATATTTTGACTGTTTGGAATGTATCTTCCAACTTTTAATATTATGTTTTTAAATTGTTTTAAAACTTCAATTTTATCTTCAATTTCTTCAATTTTATAGCCTGTGTAGATAACAATATCATCAAAGCACATATATTTATTTTGAAGAGTATTTAAAAAGTTTATAAGTTCATTAAAACTATCAAGGGGTTCAAGCCCGCCAAAAACAATTGCACAAGTTAGAGGATTTTCAATATATCTTGAAATTATTTTTTCGTCGTCTAGGTTCAAAATTTTCGACTTTCGCAAGGCATCGTTTTGACAAATTGAACAATCAAGACCAAGTTCTTTATAACATTTTCCACTGCAAAATGGAAGAGCGATAAACATTGAAATTTTTTTATAATTTATGCAATCTTCGTCTTTAATTTCTACCACTCTCATTCTCAATTTCCCCAATTTTGTACCATTTTCTGTTATTAAACTCTTCAAAACGTTCTTTAGAATATGATTTTGAAGGAGTTAAAAAGCCTACAATTCTTGTGAATTCATCATATTTTGGTTTTCCACATTTTGGGCAACAGCCATCACCAATATAGGCATGTTCACTTTCACAAACTGAGATTTTTTTGTTGAAACAACTATAAATAACTCCACTATTTCCAAGATAATTTAAAATTTTCCAAGCCTGCTCAAAATTATTAAAGTTTCCTTCAACATTTATGTGAGAAATTTGCCCACCCCCACACTTTTTATCTAAAACCGAACCTAGTTTTACTTTTTCTTTAATTGAGCACTTTTCTTGAAGAGGTATCCACTGATTTGAATAAATATTTTCTTGATGTTTTTCAGGATAAAACATATCATCTTTTTTTCTTAGTTTCACATTTGCGCTTTCTGCCGGAATTGCTTCAACATTTATTGAATAATCAAAATCATATTCTTCTTTATGTTTGTTTATTTCATCTAAAATTTTGATTGCAAAATCAAGACCTTTTTGATTGTAAGAAACATTTCCAAATTCATCTGTTTCAATTCCGCCAAACTCTCTAACTGCTTCAAACATTGCTGTTATGCCAATTGTGTTATATTGATTTTCTAGTTTTAAAAGCCCATAAGTATAATTAGGAAGCAGTCCTTTTTCTATGTTTCGTTTAATGATATGTCTAACAATGTCAAGTGTTTTAACAACAGTATCCACCCTATCGTGCAAAATATTAAAAAATTCTTTTTCATCATTTTTGCTGTCAAGTGCCACACGTCTTAAATTTATTGTGTTAACTTTTACAGAGCCAATACTTAAACTTGTTCCACCAATACTGTTAATAAAGCCTAAATCTTTCTTTTTGTGAACTTCACTTAAATTATTAACAAGTCTGCAACAAGAACTTAAACTTGTAACATCACTTCCAAGATAAAAGTTTCCATCGCACCATTCCATATTTTCTTGGCAAGCCCATTTTGCAAAATCTTCATCAACAAATTTTCCATCCCTAAACAACAAAGAATATGTTATAACTGGGAAAGTTGCCATCATGCTGTGTCTTATTTCTTTAACAACATCCATAAACACTTTTTGATGCTCTAAAATGCCGTCAATATTATCAATAACAAATTGCCCATCAGGATACATTCTTCCGCCAAACAATTCTTCAAGATAATTTCTGTCCATAATTGTTATATTGGTGAATGCACTTTGAATAACTCTTAAATATGGTTGATTTAAATCATAAACAAATTTTTGAAAGCATTGTTTTCGATAATATTCTGGATCTTTAAGATAAAAGCCGTTTTCAACATCGTTTTTCCAAAACCAATAAGAATAAACAAGATAAGACGGAAGACCAACTGCCCCAGATTGTCTGTTAGAAAGCCATCCGATATATTCCAAACAATGATCGTTGAAAGTTGTTAAGTGCTTTGCAGGTTCGGTTTTAAATTTGTTTATAAAAAACAATCCTTTTTCAACCAACATATCAAGGTCAACTGCATAACAATAAGGAAGAAAAGTTGCAGTTGGAAAATCGTGCAAATATGTTTCACCAATCCATTCGCTTTTAAGCCATTTTTCTGCTTGAGCAACACCATATTTCTTTTTTAACTCATAAAAAATCTTATTCATTGCAAGCAATTTGCAATGAGGCTCTGCCATGTTGTGAATAAGACTTGTTACATCTTTAGTGTCGGAATTCGCATTGGGATTGATCGAAATGTCAACAACTTTACTTGTTTTATCAATAAAATTGTCAATAAAATATGTAAAATTTAAATTATCATTAGAAACCCCATTAAGTTTTGTAAGTTCTTCACCATATTCTTCTTTAAGTGAAGTTAAACATTTTATAAAGTCTTTATCTAAATTATTATTAAAATCTATAACCATAATCTTCACCCCTCATATCATTTGTGTTATAATTGTTAATAAAAGCAACCGCTTTTGGAAAGTCATAAAGTGTTCCATCAACTTCCAAAACAGGAACATTAAGGATGTTTTTTGATATCAAAACATCCAAATCGGAAATTTCATTAAACTTAATGTTTTTTTGATTTAGTTTCATCTCTAAAATTTTGCATTTAGGACAACCAGTAGAGTAAAGATTAATCATAATTAAATTCTCCCTTATGTGTTTTTTCATTCAATCTTTTTTAGTTTTTCAAAACAAATTTTTTGGAAAATCTGTTTATATCTGTTTTTTCTAATGTTTTTAGTTATTACTTTATAAAATTACCATAAAAACAACTAAAAACACAAGATGTTGTGTTGTTTGATGATTGAATATACAACATATAGTATTACACTAAAACAAAAAAATCAACTAAATTTAAGCACTTTTTA
>CAJMEO010000070.1 GCA_905212505.1 uncultured Christensenella sp. | reverse complement strand
GGTGAAAAGAAGGGCGGATAGCAGCAGAGCCGCCAGCATACGCTTTTTCATGAAACAGACCTCCAAAACAGAACGGGTGTTTGAAAAATCGGGCTGATTTTCGAAATTTTTAAAAATATTTTTTACAATCAAAAATACAAAAAAGACAATAACACATATCGCCCCAAGCGGTAAGGAATAGGAATAATAATTTGCTGGAGAAAAATTTGCATCAAACAATAAAAGCAAGAATATGCAAACCCCACCAAACAGACATGTCAGAAGCAAAAAAGTGACATAATATAGCAAAAATTCTTTAAACTTTTTCCATTTTTTAAGAATTAAAACCATACTTAAACTAAGCAAAATTTTGAAAATTAAAGAAAGAATGAAGTTAAAATTAAACAATGGCAAAATAACAGCACAAGCACTTCCAAGCAAACTTGATAAAACAATTAGAAAAACTTTAATTTTTGCTTTTAAAATTACCTTTAACAATAACAAAATGAAAAAGTTAATAATAAAATTATCAATCAAAATTTGCTCTATATAGATAATCATGTCCTTTAACATTTTAATGTAATAAAGTATAAAAAAAATGAGAAAAACTTGTTTTTTTTCTCATTTTATGCCGACAATGCATTTATATTTTTAAACTACAAATTAAATTACATTAAATTAATCAGATTAAATTAAAATAAGTTTATAAAATAATAAAAAAACTGAAAGTGACATTTCTTTCAGTTTTTTAGATTACATAAGCAAATTTACACTGAATGTTGCGTGCAAATCAGATAAAAGTTTGATTGCATTTTGTGACAAATTAATGTCTGGGCTAACACCATCTTTTGATTGTTTAACAAACAAATCTAATTTGCAAAAACCTTTATTTTCTTTAACGATTTTATTAACTTCATCTTCTTTTTTAATAAAAACTCGCAAAACTGTTGCAATGGCAACTTCAGTTTCTCTGTCACATGCCACATTTGTTGAAAGTTGATAAAACCCAAGTGCTTTTGGGTTTGATTGATTTCTTACTGCATTCTTTTTTAAAACAATTTTGCTTGCATTAACGCCCAAAATTTTGTTCAAAATGCTAGGTTCAAAATCACTGTCAAAATAAATTGTGAAAACAGCTTGACTTTTATAGTAGGTTCTTTTTGAATCTTTCATTATTATTTCCCTTTAATTTTGCGTAAGAATGGTGGAATATCAGTATCAATTTCAACTCTCGTGTTATTAGAAACAGTGTTTTGATGAACTTGAGTTGCAGGTTTTTCAACCTCTTCTGGCTTACTATATAAACTTTGTTTTGGTTGTGAATTTTCTTGTGGTCTTTGAAGAGTTATGTTAGGGTTGTTTTTATATTGATTTATAAATTTTTCATAACGATTTTTGTTGTTTTCTTCAGTGTTTGATGCACTTAAAGATTTTTCAAAACCTGCACCATCAAAACCAGTTGCAATTAATGTGATTTCAACTTCATCATCCATGTTCGCATCAATTCCGGCACCAAAAATAATGTTACAATCTGGATCTACAACTTCTTTTACAAGGTCAACTGCTTGATAAATTTCTTCAAGTGGCAAGTCAACATCGCCTTTAACGTTAATTAAAACTCCTGTTGCTCCGCTAATTTCTGTTTCTAAAAGTGGGCTATAAACCGCGTTTTTAACTGCTTCAAAAGTTTTGTTTTCACCTTTTGCTTTACCAATTCCCATATGAGCAAAACCTTTGTTTTTCATGATAGTTCTAACATCAGCAAAGTCTAGATTGATTAAACTTGGAGTGATAATCAAATCCGTTATTCCTTGAATACCTTGTCTTAAAACATCATCAGCATATCTGAATGCGTCAAGCATGCTTCCTTTTGGCATAACTTGAAGAAGTTTTTCATTTGGAATAACAACCAAAGTGTCAACATATTTTTTAAGATTGTCAATGCCTTTTTCAGCATGAGCAAGTCTTCTTGAACCCTCAAAGCCAAAAGGTTTTGTTACAACAGCAACAGTTAAAATTCCCATTTCTTTTGCAATTTGTGCAACAACTGGTGCTGCCCCTGTTCCTGTTCCACCGCCCATACCAGCAGTGATAAACACAAGGTCAGTTCCTTCCAAAGCTTGCATTATTTCTTGTTTGCTTTCTTCAGCGGCTTTCATGCCAACTTCAGGATCTGCCCCTGCACCTAATCCTTTGGTTAATTTTTCACCAATTTGAATTCGAGTTTCGGCTTTTGAAGTTATTAAAGCTTGCTTATCTGTGTTCATAGCACAAAATTCAGGACCTTTAAATTCATAATTAATCATACGATTAACGGCATTACATCCGCCACCGCCAACCCCGATAACTTTAATTCTTGCAACTGCAACTTGGTCATTAAACATAATTAATTTTCTCCTCTTTTAAAAATCTTTTGAAAAAAACTTCTTTTGATGCTCTTTTCTTGAGTAATTGCTAAATCTAGTAGCGATAATATACTTGAAAAATGTGGTCTGTTCATTTGTGGAACACTTGGAGCAATATATTCAAGATTTTTGCCCATTTGTTTCCCTAAATAATCTTTCGCACCTTTTAAATAGTTAAGACCTCCGCCAGTAATATAAATTGGCAAATATGTTCGGTTTTGAATGTTAAATTCGTTTGAATTTAATATTTTATTAAACACATCGCTAAACATTTCAAGCCTTGCTAAGATTATCTCATTCACAAGTTTTGCCGAAACTGGCTGCAAACTTGAATTTACATTAACTTCATAAAAATCGTTATCTGTTGCATCCAAGCTTAAAACAACTTTTCGCTTTAAATTTTCAGCTTGATTAAAACCAATGTTTAGGCACTGACATAAATCACCCGTAATATGACCGCCACCCATTGAAAATGCCTTTAACGCCAACAGACCATCACCTTTAACCAAACTAACACTTGTTGTGATATAACCACAATCAATCAATATTGCCCCGCCATCTCTCACTTCAGGGTCAAGAAGATATAATGCTTCGCTTAAATTTGAAGAAATGAAATCTAAATTATATATATCAATTTCATTAAGCGCACCGCTCACCAAATCAATAAATTTTTTGTCTGTTAATATGTAAGAAATTAAAACATTTAATTTGCTTGTAACTTCACCAACTGGATTTAAAACCTTTCGGTTATCATCCAAAATAAAGAAAATAGGACTTCGATTTATCACAAAAGTGTTTTCGTCAAATTTTTGACTTTCATCAAAAATTTCAAAAATATCGGCATCCTTAACACGCTTACGCTTTGGAAAAGAAACGTTAACTTCTTTTGTTTCAACATAACTAAATTCACTTGGAACACTAATATAAAGTTTTTTGATTTTGTATCTTAAATTTTCTCCCGCTTTTTTAACGCAGTTCTTTATTGCCAAAGCAAAGTTTTCTTCACTAAAAAACTCTCCACCACTAAACCCATCATAATTTTCTTCTGCACTAGATTTAATGTTGAAGGTGTTATTTATTCCTCTGTCGCCAATCATTACTGAAATTTTAGACGAACCAATGTCTAGAACCGCAGTGTCCATCTTCATATTGTCTCACCTTTAAGTTTATTATAATAAATTTCGCCCAACAATGTCAACACAAAACACTAAATTTTATACCAAATTTTAGCAATTGTATATGGTCATTATAATACAAAAACTTATACAAATCAAGCAAAAAATTAAAATATTTATAAAAATTTATTATTTTGCATAATTATTAATATTTTGAAATGCAATAAAAAAATGCTAAAACTCACTCTGTTTAACATTTTAATATTTATTGTCAAATTAATTTAAAATAATTTTTGCTTTTTAATTT
>CAJMEO010000069.1 GCA_905212505.1 uncultured Christensenella sp. | reverse complement strand
GTTTCTTTAGCATAGTGAGATAAAACAAGAGTTTTAACAGAAAGAATAATCAATTTAATAAATTGTCGTTTTACAGACCCATCTCAAATTTTGGCAATAACATTCACAAACAAAGCAAGTAATGTTATGAAAGAACGTTTAAATGAAAAAGGTCTTATAACTTCAAATATGTGGATAAGCACATTTCATAGTTGTTGTGTTAGAATTTTAAGAGAAAACGCAAAAAAAATTGATGGCTATGACAGTAATTTTACAATTTTTGATGAAACAGACAAAAATAAATTGATTGCCGACATAATAAAGCAAGAAAACTTGGATGAAAATTATAAGAAAAAACTAAGTTTTCATATATCTAATTTTAAAAATAAATATCAAACTCTTGATGAATATGAAAGAGAAAATTCTTTTGAACGTGATATTGATGAAATTGTGAAACTAATAAAAATTTATGAACAAAAATTAAAAGAAAATAATGCTTTTGATTTTGACGATTTGTTGTTTAAGGCATATAAATTATTGCTTGAAAATCTTAATGTGAGAGAATATTATCAAAACAAATTTAAGCATATTTTGGTTGATGAGTTTCAAGACACAAATGAAATTCAATATGAATTTATTAAACTTTTGAAAAATAAAGATTCAAGTGTCTTTGTTGTTGGTGACGAAGACCAATGCATATATTCTTGGCGTGGTGCAAACTATAAAAATATTTCAAATTTCACAAAAGACTTTGAAAATGTTGAAATAATAAAATTAGAGCAAAATTATAGGTCGACTAAAAACATAATTGAAGGTGCAAACAAAATAATTTCTAAAAATTTTGAACGAATTGACAAAAAACTTTGGACAGATAATGATGAAGGCTTAAAAATTGAATATAAAAAATGTTTTAATGAAAGTGAAGAAGCCGATTTTGTTGCAAGCACAATTTACAGTTTTTCAAGCACAAACAGAATAAAACTAAATGATATCGCTATTCTTGTTAGATTAAACTCGTTAACGCGAAACATTGAAGAAAAATTATTAAATTATGGTTTAAATTATAAAGTTTATGGCGGAATGAAATTTTATGATAGAATGGAAATCAAGAACTTTTTGGCATACTTAAAAGTTTTAAATAACAAAAAAGATGATATAAGTTTTGCAAAAATCGCGAATTTTCCAAAGCGGAGTATTGGGGATGCAACCCTAGAAAACTTAAAAAATTTAGACAGTTCAAAATCAATGCTTGAAAATCTGCTTGATTTGGATGAGTCTTGTGGGCTGAAAGGAGCAACGCTTACAAAACTAAATAATTTAAAATCTTTGTTTGTAGATTTATTGAATCAATCTGAAAATTTATCGGTTGTTGATTTGGTTGAATATATTATTGAAAAATTAGATCTTAAAAACTATTTAAATGTTATTGAAGAAGACAAAAACCGAATGCTTAACATAGAGCAATTGGTTTTGAGCATTAAAGAGTTTTGCAAAAACAACGAAAATGCTACACTTTCAGACTATCTTCAAAGCGTAACCTTGGTTAGCGATATAGACAGTTATAATGAAGATGAAGATTGTGTTACTATTGCAACAGTTCATGCAAGCAAGGGATTAGAATTTAAGTGTGTGTTCATAATTGGCCTTGAAGATGGAATTTTTCCGCTTATAAGGCAAAATGAAGAATGTGACCAAGAAGAAGAAAGAAGACTTATGTATGTTGCGGTCACAAGAAGCATGCAAAGACTGTATTTAACAAGTGCTAAACAAAGATTTATGTATGGCTACACTCGTTATCAAACAGTTTCACAATATGTTAAGGATTTAGGTTTTGAAAAGTATTTTGAAAATAGGGGTTATAACAACCAAAATTTCGGAGAAAATGATGTTAACTCTTCTTATGTTAGGCATGCAAATTCAAATGCAAATTCTTTTCACGGATATAAAAATGATTATCAATTTTCAAGTGGTTTTGATGGCTTTGCAATGGCTGATAATCACAATGTTAAATCGGCAGTTGAAATCAAATCAAATGCTGTAAGCGACAATGATTTTAATGTTGGAGACAGAGTTAAACACAAAAGTTTTGGCGAAGGTTTAATTATTTCAATAAACGGCGATACTGCAAAAATAAACTTTAAAGGAATAGGGGTTAAAGAACTCATGGTCAATATTGCGCCAATAGAAAAATTATAAAAGTTGAGGAATGTGAGGTTTTTATGGACAGAATGGAAGAACTTGTTGATATACTCAACAAGCATAACTATAATTATTACGTTTTAGACAATCCCACAATAAGTGATAAAGAGTGGGACAAGCTTTATGACGAACTTTTAAGTTTAGAAGCAAAAACGGGCAGGGTTTTAGAGAATTCGCCAAGCAAAAAAGTTGGCGGTGAAGTTTTGAAGGGCTTTAAAAAAGAAAAACATAAAGTTCCACTTTTTTCGCTTGAAAAAGTTAATAGTTATGAAGAACTTGACAAGTGGATTTCCGACATAAAAACTAAAGTTAAAAACGCAAGATTTAGTTTAGATTATAAATATGATGGCTTAAGTTGTGTTTTAACCTATAATAATGGTGTTTTAACAAAAGCAATAACAAGGGGAAATGGGCAAATTGGAGAAAATGTAACAGAACAAGTAAAGACCATACGAACAGTGCCACTAGTTATAGATTACAAAAAAGAAGTTGTTGTGCAAGGCGAATGCATAATGAAATTAAGTGAACTTGAAAAATATAACAAACAAAGCCCTGAACTATTAAAAAATGCTCGAAACGCAGCGGCTGGGGGGTTAAGAAATTTAGACCCGAAAATAACAAAAAGTCGCAACCTTGATGTTATTTGTTATTCAGTTAATTTTATTGAAGGGAAAACTTTCAAAACGCAACAAGAAATGCAAGATTTTTTGCGTGATAATAAGTTTTATGTTGTTGAACAATTCAAAACACAGCAAAATTTTGAAAGCATAAAACAAATTTTTGAAAAGGTTGATGTTGAGCGTCATAGTCTTGACTTTTTGATTGATGGAATGGTTTTAAAACTTGATAATGTCGAAGAAAGAGAAAAACTTGGCTATACAATAAAATTCCCAAAGTGGGCTATAGCATTTAAGTTTGAAGCTGAAGAGACGTCAACAATGTTAACTGATGTTGTTTGGACAGTTGGAAGAACAGGCAAAATAACACCAGGGGCAATAGTAGAGCCTGTTAATCTTGCAGGGGCAACAATAACCAGAGCAACCCTTAACAACTATGAAGACATTTTGCGAAAAAAAGTTATGATAAATTCAAGAGTTTTTATAAGAAGAAGCAATGAAGTTATTCCCGAAATTTTGGGGCTTGCAGAAAAATATTCTTTCAGCAAAGAAATTGAAAAAATTGAAATTTGTCCAAGTTGCGAACAAAAATTAACACAAATAGGGCCAAATTTGTTTTGTTTGAACACATATAATTGCCCTGAACAGATAAAAGAGAAAATTGTACACTATTCAGGTCGTGACGCAATGAATATTGAAGGAATAAGTGACAAAACAATAGATTTGTTTTATGATAAACTTGGGGTTAGGTCTGTTGCTGATCTGTATGATTTAACATATCAGCAGATTTTCAATTTGGAAAGTTTTAAAAACAAAAAAACGCAAAATATATTAAACGCTATTGAAAAAAGCAAAGTTGTTGGATTGTCAAAATTTATTTTTGCAATTGGAATTTTGAATGTTGGCAAAAAAACAGCAAGAGATTTGGCAAAAAAATTTAAAACTTTTGAAAATTTTAAAAATGCAAAATATGAAGATTTAATCAGCATTAAAGACATTGGCGAGATTGTTGCAAATTCAATTTTAGACTATTTTTCAAATGAAAAAAATCT
>CAJMEO010000068.1 GCA_905212505.1 uncultured Christensenella sp. | reverse complement strand
TTATTAGTGGTAATATTTCGGTAAGTTCTTCTTTCATTATTTGTTTCTTAGTTGATAATTGAATTTGATTTCCCTTTTTTAAAAAGTATTTTATTAAACTAATTGTTTCATTTTTATTATATTCATCCCAACACTCTGAATAACAACCAAGTGTTATTAAAGTTTTTTGATTTATATCAAGTTTATTTTTTTCTATAAATTCAATTATAGTTTGTGCTGAAATAGTCCTATAATTATCTGAACCATTACTATATCCCATTTTTGGTAAATAGCAATATGCGCATTGCCCAGCACATCCTAAACTTGTATTTATGAATATTCTTTTATTGTCTTTAGCAAAAAGATAACCATTATCAATCATTAATCATCACCTAAATCTTTCCTATAAACATTTCTGTATGAAAATCAAAACGAACGATGTCATCTTTTTTATATTTATTAAAAATAGTTATAATATTTAAAAATGCACCAAAACCTTAAAATCTCGTAAAAGTGCACCATTCATGCACCGTAGATTTGAAAGGGTTTGAGTAAAAGATACAAAAGTTAGCCGTTTTGATTAAGATATTGCACAATTTTGAGTGTAATTTTCAAAATAATTGCGATTTTTGATGTGAAATAGATTAAAATTATAATTTTTCATTGCTCCTAAGCGATAGGTCGGCAGTTCGAATCTGCCTATTCACACCATACTGACAAATTAATTAAAAAGTGAAATAAGTATTTTATAATTTAAAGCAAACAAAAGGAAAAGATGTCTTCAGTTTAACTGACTTGTTGCTTAAAAAGACGACTTTATTTGGTCGTCTTTTTAATTTTAAGTTTTGTTTAATTTTAAACTTTAAATATAAAAGATAAAAAAAGATAGTTAAATACAACATGCGAATATTTTATAATTATTCAAAGCTATTGTGTGCAACATGATTTTGGTGAGTTTGTTTGAAGTTAGAGAATTTTTGTCAAATTGATTGAATTTTTTGATAAATTTGATTATAATGTTTGAGATAGTTGATGAAATTACGATAGAAAGGTTATTTTAACGATTTTTATTGCTTAAAAGGCTCTGTTTTGTTTCAAGCAATAATTAAAATCACCGATAAAATCGCTTTTTCTCAAATTATATTTTACATATTTATTGATAATTATTAGATATTTGATGATAATTATGATGATAATTATTAGAATATATTAATTTTTTTTGGGGGATGTATGGCATTAAGAAATATTATTTTTAGTGATGATTTATTAATAAGAAAGAAAAGTAAGGTAGTAACTGAATTTGATGAAAATCTAGACATTCTTCTTGATGATATGAAAGAAACAATGCGTCATAACGACGGAGTTGGTCTTGCAGCCGTTCAAGTGGGAGTACTTAAAAGGGTTATAGTTATTGAAGCGTGTGGACAATATTTTGAACTTGTAAATCCAAAAATTTTAAGTCAAGAAGGTTCTCAATGTGGGGTTGAGGGCTGTTTAAGTGTTAAAAATATTACGGGTGAGGTGATAAGGCCACAAAAAATTACTGTTAATGCTCAAAATCGTTATGGCGATAATATGGTTTTGACAGTTGAAGGCTTGCTTGCCGTTGTTATTTGTCATGAAATTGATCATTTGGATGGAATTGTTTTTACCGATAAAATGATAAAGAAAGTTTCAGATTAAAAATTTAGTCGAATTTGGCAAGGATAAAAAATTTTGTGATATTAACTAAGAATAAAAGGAGATATTATGAAAATAGTGTTTTTTGGAACACCAGATTTTGCATGTATTGTTTTAAAAAGTTTGATAGATTCTGATCATGAAGTGATAGGGGTTGTTACTGGCGAAGATAAAAAAGTTGGAAGAAAGCAAATTTTAACCGAACCGCCAGTAAAAGTTTTTGCAAAACAAAACAATATTCCAGTTTTTCAATTTCACAAAATACGCAGTGAAGGTTTTGAAACACTCAAAAATTTAAATGCGGATATTTTTATAACTTGTGCATATGGTCAAATTATTAGCGAAGAAATTTTAAATGCTTCAAAATATGGAACAATAAATGTTCATTTTTCGCTATTACCAAAATATAGGGGGGCAAGCCCTGTTCAAATGGCGCTTTTGATGGGTGAAGAAAAAACAGGTGTAACAATTATGCAAACAGATGCAGGAATTGACACAGGGGATATAATAAGTCAAAAATCAATTAAAATTGAAAAAGAAGATAATGCTGAAACGCTGTTTGATAAATTAGCCTTTTTGGGTGCAGGGATGCTGAAAGATGTGTTAAAAAGTTTTGAAAATGGCACGGTTGAATTCAAAAAACAAGGCGATAAGTTTGAATATTTTTCAATGATAAAAAAAGAAGATGGAATTATTGATTTTAACAAAACCAGCACTCAAATTAACAATATGATAAGAGCATTTTATGTGTGGCCAAATGCATATTGCAAAATGAATAATAAAGTTTTGAAGATTTTTAAGGCAGAAGAAATTGTTTTTAGTGATAATTTAAGTCATCAAAATGGTGAAATTGTGCTTTGTGATAAATCTGGAATTGTTGTTAAATGTGGATTAAACACCCACTTAAAGATTTTAGAGCTTCAACTTGAAGGCTCAAAACGAATGTTTTATAAAGACTTTATAAACGGAAATAAAAATTTATTGGGAATAGTGTTAAATGGAAACTTTGCTTAATTACAGTTTGGACGAAATTGAAAAAATTATTATTTCATTGGGCGAACCAAAATTTAGGGCTGTTCAAATTTTTAATGGGCTTTATATGGGCAAAAGTTTCAATGAAATTTCAACAATAAGCCAAACGCTAAAAACCCATTTGCAACAAAATTATTACAGTCAACCTCTTTCAATATTAGACTATAAAGTGTCAAAGGATGGAACTATTAAGTTTGTTTTCAAACTTAATGATAATAATATTATTGAAAGTGTTTTGATGAAATATGATTATGGCTACACCTTGTGTGTTTCTTCGCAAATTGGATGCAACATGCATTGCAAGTTTTGTGCTAGTGGGCTTAACGGAAAGGTTAGAGATTTGTCTTGTGGTGAAATTTTGGCACAAGTTATTTCTGCAAATAAATTTTTGGATGGAAAACTTGGCGATAAAAGAAAAATAACAAATATAGTTTTGATGGGAAGTGGTGAGCCTCTTGAAAACTATAACAATGTTGCTAAGTTTTTAAAATTAGTTACTTTTGAAAAAGGTTTAAACATTTCAGAACGGAATATCTCGCTTTCGACTTGCGGTATTGTTGAAAATATTTACAAGCTTGCTGATGACGGGTTTAAAATAACACTAACTATAAGCCTACATGCAACTGATGACGAAACTCGAAAACAAATAATGCCAATTGCAAGGAGATACACAATAAAAGAAATTTTAAATGCTTGTGAATATTACTATCAAAAAACAAATAGAAGAGTGGTGTTTGAATATACCTTAATTAAGGGAATAAATGACGATCTAAACGAATGTATAAGAATTAAAAATTTGTTTAAAAGATACAAAATGCAATATCATTTTAATATAATAGTGTTAAATGAAAATGATGGAATTTTAAATCTTTCTTCAACGGGAAGAGAATATGCACGAAAATTTACAAATTTCCTTTCAAAAAATGGGGTTTCTGCATCTTTAAGAAGAACTCTTGGCGAAGACGTAGAAGGAGCATGTGGAATGCTTAGAAAAAAATTTTTAGAAACCGACGGAAATGAATAAAAAAGCGTTAGAAACATCTAATACTCTTTGAAAAAGTTAAAAACAAAAAAACACTTTAACAAAATTTTGCACTAAAGTGTTTTTTTTGAACTGTATTTTTCACAAATTGTTGTTTGTTTTTTGTAAATTATTTAGAACTAAATAAGAATTTTTTGT
>CAJMEO010000067.1 GCA_905212505.1 uncultured Christensenella sp. | reverse complement strand
TAAAAAAATAAATTATTTTCAATTTCGCTTTTAATTTGTTGACAAAATTCTTTTAATTATATAAAATAATCTTGTTATACAAAATTACAAGAATTTCAAGGAGTTAGTATGAAAAAATTAGCAAACAAATTTTCAAAAATTGCAATAAATTGTTTAGCAACAATTGCTACGCTTTTAGTTGCGTTTTTAGGGGTGTTTTCTTCACCTTTAATGAATGTTGCAAAAGTTATGGCCGCAGGAAGCGTTTCGCCTTCTTCAACATTAACACTTGCTAAACTAAAAACCAAAGTTAAATTAGGAAACGATATTGTTGTTCCAAAGGGAAGTGTAGATTCTGGCGCAACAATTAATGCCGAAATTAAAGATCCTAAAGGTGCAACTTTGTTTGATTCAACAAAAGTTTCAGAATATGAAAGTTCTGTTGAGGCTGGCACAACAACATATACCGTTAAAGATTCAAGCGGTAATGTAAAATGCGTTGTTGCTGATGATGGAACAAACTACACTTTAAAAGCTGAAAAAGTTGGCACATACAAGGTGTTATATTATGTTGCACAAAGTGGGTTATTCACAGAATTAAAAACTCAAGAATTCAAAATTCAAGTTACTGGCGAAAAAGCTACTATGAGTTTTGAAGAAAATTCTGAATATATCATTCCAAGTGTTATTAACAAAAATAATACTGTTATTTTGCCAATCCCAACAGTAAAAGACAGCAATGGTAATGATGTTAGTGAAAGTGATGTTCTAAATCGTTTATCAATTAAAATCAAAAATGCAACAACAGGCGAGGAATATCTAAGTGCTAATGCCGCTGATGACTATTTTATCAAAAAAGTGGGCAATCACTATGCGTTTAAAGCAACTGGAGATGAATCTTGTTCTTATATTGTAACATACACATATAAAGATAATATTACAAATCTAGAAACAACTTATGCGCCTTTTGAAGTTAAATTTGAAACAGATTTTGATGAAAGTAAAATTAAATTAGGCTATAAATTCACAAAAGTAGGTGATGGCTTATCATCAATTCCTTCAAGTTTTGAACTTGGAACAGAAACAATTCTTCCAATTGCAAGTTTTTATGACGAAAATGATAGCGATTTTGAAGTTAAAGGACAAACTGTTGTTAACGTTATTTTCACACCAAATGAAGCAAACAAAACAAAATATGCAAGTTTGGTTGAAACTGGCAAAGATTATGTTGTTGTGGCAAGAAACACAAATAAATTCACACCAATGTATCCATCAACAGAAGGAACATACACAATAACTTATGACCTTTCAAGTTACTACACTATTGATGCAAACAGCACAAAAACTGAAGCTGAAAGAAAACCAGATGTACATCTAATTTATAAAGTTACTGATGCAAAAGATTCAACTGCTCCAACAACTTATGTTGTTAAAGATTATGCTGATGCTGATATCACAAGCGATTATGAAATTGTTGATGTTTCATACTTAATTCCAACAAAAGTAAAAACAGGTTCAACTGTAAAATTCCCAGCAATTTTTGCAAAAGACAATGTTTCTTCTTATGCTGAAATGAAAGAAAGTTTCCATCGTGTTATTGTTCCAGAAAAAGACACAAACACAACATTAGAGAATTTAACAAAACCTGGTTCAGAAGAAAAATATAAGTTTAATGAAACTGCATCATACACTTTTGAAACAGCAGGAACATATACTGTTCGTTATGAAGCAACAGATAAAGCAAACAAATATAACTATACAGGAACAACTTTCACAATTGTTGTTGAAGACGATTTTGAAGATACAGTTGCTCCAAGAATAACAATGACAAGTGTTCCAACAAGCGTTAAAGCGGGTGAAACAGTTGAATATAAAAAACCAACAGTAATAGACTATAAATCAGCATCTTCTCAAGAAACTGAAGTTGTTGATAAAAGCCTTGAAGTTTATAATTTATATTATCAAACTTCAACAATAACTACTGACGAATCATTGCAAGCTGAATTAAGAGAATTCAGAAAAAATGGTTCAAGCGCAAACTTAAAACTTATTGAAGAAAAAGATGGAGATAGTTCAACATTGTCATTCACTGCAATAAGCAACGATATAACAGTTGTTTGTGTTGCTTTTGACGATTCTTATTATGCAGATGAAACAAATAATGACGGAATGAGTTATGAAAAACGTAATATTAAAGTTATCAATTTTGAGGCAGACACAGTTGCTCCAACATTCAAAACAACAGACAGCACTTATGAAACCACTTTTGACACTTCAAAATTAAAACAAGATGAACAAGTTATTCTTCCAAACATTGAAGTTGCAGATGCCGAAAACACAAGATATCTTGAAGGATTTGTTGATGTTTATGATAAAAATGGAAATTCCGTTAGCGTTGTAGGTGCAAAATATTCAGTTTCTGAAGACGGTTCTAAAATGACAATCTCTGATGCTAAATTTGTTGCTACAAAATCAGGAGAATATACAATTGTATACACTTTAAGTGACATTGGCGGAAACTATGTAATTAAAAGTTATGTTGTAAATGTTTCAGACACAAAAGCTCCAACAATCGAACTTGATGGAACAATTTCTTCAGCTGAAATCGGTCAAGCTTTAAGAATTCCTTCAGTTATTGTTAAAGATGATGGTGAAGTTATAACTCCAAGCAAATTAGAAATTGTGTTTGGTGATGACTGCCCAAGCTATAAATTCAATGAAGGTACAAATGAATTTACAGCGAGAGAAGCAGGAACATTCAGATATAAATATATTGCTTATGACGAACATGGAAACCCAGCAGAAACAGCTTTCTATTCATTTGAAGCAAAAGACACACAAAAACCTGTAATCACAACTGACTATGACCTTGACAGCATTAAAACTTTTAAACTAGAAAAAGAAGAAGGTACAACAGAATATAAAGCAATTGAACTTCCAGACTTTGTTGCAGAAGATGTTTTAAATGGAATAAGAGAAACTAAAGTTACTGTTAAATCACCAAGCAACAAAGATTTGAAAGTAACAAAAGATGACGAAAAAGGTGTTTATAAGTTTACTCCAACAGTTGATGGAGCATATACTGTAATTTATAGTGCAACAGATAATGCAAACAACACAACTGAATTAACTTATACAATCAAAGTTGGCGACACAACAGCTCCTTCAGTTGATTTTGACAGTTCATTAAATTTTGGTAAAAAATCTGATGTTAAAGTTAGCGGAGACGGGGTATTATTATCAATTGATTTATCAAAAATCAGTATTAGTGATAAAGGTGAAACAAAAACTGCAAAAGATTTAATTAATGAATATACAAACGGCACATTAAAAATGTTCACAATCACAATTACTGGCCCAGACGGCTCTTCTATTACAGCAAACGAAGGCACAGCAGAAGGTGTTAAAGAATACACTTTAAGCAGTTCAGGAAAATACACAATCACTTACACTGCACGTGATAAAGCCGGAAACGAAAAGATTGTTAAAGAATTTTTAACTGCTTATACTGACGAAAACAAATCAGTTATTTCAACTGAAACATGGAGTATTGTTCTTATCGTTGTAAGTCTTGCAATACTAGCAGGTGTTGTTATCTACTTTGTTAAAACTCGTGACAAAAAACCAGTTAAAGGTGCACCAGTAAAATTAACAAATGATAAAAAAGATGACAAAAAAGACGATAAAAAAGAAGACTAATTAAAAAATCTCACTTAAATGTGAGATTTTTTTTAAAAACATTTTATATAATTTTTATATTTACCTAATTTATTTCTTAAAAGTTTTATATGAGCATCTATTGTACGATCACTTGCTTCATAATCAAAGCCAATATTTTATTAATAATATCTTCATATTCCTTCTCAGTAATATCTTCAAGTAAAACACTATTAGATACATCTTTCTTTTCTATTTTAGTAGTTTTATTTATAGTATTATTAATTTTTATCT
>CAJMEO010000066.1 GCA_905212505.1 uncultured Christensenella sp. | reverse complement strand
CAAAATTGGGTTTAAATATATTTATATATTTAATGCCCTATAAAATAAAAGTAGTAGTTATTTGTTGCAAATGTGAGCCTTAGTCTATAATTTCAAATTTTTATAAAACTTTTGTATTTTTTTATTTGACAAAAGTTATTTTTTTTTGTATCATTAACTTGTTATAAAAACTGTGATGGTGCGTAAGTAGGTTTAAAATCTTGCATTAAGAGAATGTTTATCGTGGGCTGAGAGTAAACTATGTCAAATTTAAACTGAATTTCAACACTTGAGTTGCTTTTTGGTAAAGGCAAAAGTTGCTGTTAAGAAAAGCCAGAGAAAACTGTAAAAATCAAATGAGGTCAAACATTGACAAAATTAGGTGGTATCACGGTGTAAAATCGTCCTATATATGGGCGATATTTTTTTTGAAGGAGAGAAAATGAAAGAAAAAATTAAAAAACTTGAACAATTATTTGATGAAAATTTAAAAAAAATTGTTGATGAAAATGAGCTTGAAAATTTAAGACTAGCATTTATTGGCAAAAAAGGTGAGATAACAAATCTTATGAATGATTTTAGGCTTGTTCCAAATGACCAAAAAAAAGAAGTTGGCATGCTTGTTAATCAATTAAAAAATAAGGTTGAAAATTCAATTGAAAAAACCAAAAAAGATTTGCAAGAAAAAAAGTTTGAAGAAATGGTGAAGCTAGACAAAAAAATAGACTATACCTTGCCTGTTGATGATGGTGTTGGGGCGTTAAACCCAAGGACTATTCTTCAAAAACAAATCATTGATATTTTTGTTTCTATGGGCTTTATTATTGAAGACGGAAATGAAATTGAAACAGAATATAACAATTTTGATGCTGTAAATGTTCCAAGAAGTCATCCTGCACGTGATATGCAAGACACATTTTGGCTTGACAATGGAGAAGTTTTAAAAACTCAAACATCTGCAGCACAAAATCGAATTTTAAAAACTCATGGTCCAATTTGCAGGGTATTATTTCCTGGAAGATGTTTTAGAAATGAAGAATTGGATGCGACACATGAAAACACTTTCTTTCAAATTGAAGGCGTTGTTGTTGACAAAAATGTTAGCGTGTCGAATTTAATTTATTTTATGAAAGAAATGCTTAAAGGCGTGTTTAATAAAGATATGGAAGTTCGTCTTCGTCCGGGGTTTTTCCCATTCACAGAGCCTTCTTTTGAGTTAGATGCAACATGTCCTATATGTGGTGGAAAGGGTTGTAATGCCTGCTCCCACACAGGTTGGATGGAACTTTGCCCTTGTGGAATGATTCATCCAAATGTGCTTAAAGAAGCGGGGATTGATAGCAATGAGTATAATGGCTTTGCTTTTGGTCTTGGTTTTGATAGACTTGTTATGATAAAAACTGGTCTTGAAGATATTAGATATTTAAACAGTGGCAATTTGAAAGTTTTGTCGCAATATAAAACAAAAATTTAGAGGTAAATATGAAAATTTCTATTAATTGGTTAAAAGATTTTGTTAATCTAGATGGCATTTCTGATGAAGAAATTATAAAACGCTTTAATTTGTCAACTGCCGAAATTGAAGGAGTTGAATATAAGGGAAGCAATATAAAAAATGTTGTTTTTGGAAAAATTTTGAAAGTCGAAAATCATCCAAATTCAAAAAAGCTTCACATTTTGCAAGTTGATTTGGGAAATAACGTTGAACAAATTGTTTGTGGGGCTCCAAATGTTTATGAAGGCATGATAACATGTGTTGCAAAAGTTGGGGGCTGTGTTGGTGGAATGAATATTGGCGTTGCAACTTTGGCAGGAGTTGAAAGCAACGGAATGTGTTGCAGTTTTGCCGAACTTGGGATTGGCAGTGATAATAGTGGCATTATTGATGTTAAAGAAAATGTTAAAATTGGCGAAGATATTAAAAATGTTTGGCCGGTTGAAGATGCAGTTTTTGAAATAGATAACAAAACCTTAACGAACAGACCTGATTTGTGGGGTCATTATGGATTGGCAAGAGAACTTTCTTGCATTTTTGACCGAAAACTTGAATGCATAGAACTTGAAGATTTAACAAAATTTAATAATCTTCCAAAAATTGATATTAAAAACGAAAGTGAAAATTGTTATAGATATAGTGCAATTAGTGTTAAAAACGTAACTAAAAAAGTTTCACCAATTTCAATGATGATAAGATTGAATTATTGTGGAATGCGTGATATTAATTTGCTTGCAGATATAACAAATTATGTTATGCTTGAACTTGGTCAGCCTATGCATGCTTTTGATAATGATAAAGTTAAAGGCATTAATGTTTTAAATGCACAAAAAGGTGATAAACTTTTGACATTAGAAAATGAAGAACATGAAATTTTAGAAAATTCAGTTGTTATTTGTGACGAAAATAAAATTCCAGTTGCAATTGCCGGCATTAAAGGTGGGTTGATTGCTTCAATTGGCGAAAACACAACAAATGTATTGTTTGAAAGTGCAACTTTTAGTGCTGAAAGAATAAGAAAAACAAGCAGAAGCATCGGTCTTGTTACCGACGCTTCGCTAAGATATGAAAAATCTCTTGATCCAGAATTAACTCCCGTTGCTCTTTCAAGAATTGTAAAACTTTTGAAAAAAATTGACAATGGTTGCAGTGTTTCCAGCAGTTTTTCAGATGCTTATACAAAAAAATATGATATTCCAAAGATAACAATCTCACAAAAATTTATTTCAAGCCGAATTGGAATGGAAATAAAAACTGAACAAATTGTTAAAATTTTAACAAATTTAGATTTTAAAGTTGAAACAAAGGGTGAAGAAATTGTTGTTACTGTTCCAAGTTTTAGAGCAACAAAAGATGTTTCTATGAAAGAAGATTTGGTTGAAGAAATTGCCAGAATTTTTGGTTATGACAATATCACGCCAAAGCCACTAGCATTCAATCCAAAGCCTCAAACATTAAACAAAAATGTTAGTGAAGAATATGAAGTTAAAAAACTTCTTGCAACAAAATATGATGCTGTTGAAGTTCATTCTTATATTTGGAACTATAAAGATTTTAACACTGAGCATAATATTGACACATGCCCAGTTGTAAGTTTGATGGATGCTTCTAATGCAGGACAAAGCGGAATAAGACCAAAACTTCTTCCAACAATGCTTAAAGTTGTTTTTGAAAATAAAAACAGTTTTGATAGGATTAGAATTTTTGAAGTTGGAAGAGTCGCTGAAAGTTTGGATGAAAATAATCTTGTTGTTGAGAAAAAACATCTATCTGTTTGTTTTGCAAGTAAAACCGAAAATGAACAACAATTATTTGCAAATTTAAAAACTTTTGTTTTTGACTATATTCAAAACAATTTGAAAGTTGCTTGTGAACTTCAAGAAGGTGACAAGCCAAATTTTATGCACAACGTTAACACTTTCAGAATTATTGCTAATAATGAAGATGTTGGTTATATTGGTGTGGTTCATCCAAAAACAGCATTAACTATAGACAAAAAAATGCATATTGTTGGGCTTGAAATTGATTTTGGGAAATTGGTTAGCCTTGAAGGCGAATTTAAAAAACCGATTATTCCTTCAAAATTCCAAACAGTTAATTTTGATGTTAGTGTTTTGGTTCCACAAGATTATTTATATGGAAAATTAGAAGAAATTCTTAACAACTTTAAATCAAACATTTCAAACGGGTTTAAACTTAAAGAAATATATGAAAATGAAAGTTTAAAAGGCTTTAAAAGCATAACAGTAAGTTTTGAACTTGGCTCTTGTGACCACACACTAAGTGGGAATGAAATAGACGAGTTTTTGAAAAATTTGGTTTCTCATTTAGAAAGTTTTAATTTAAAAATTAGAAATAATTAATAAATTTAATCACAAAACATGTAAAGGTTTGGGAAAGACCAAAAACGGTCTTTTTGCTCATATTAAATTTAATGACACTTTAATAAATATTATTTGACTTTTGCAGAAAAAATTTGATAATATTATATATATTTT
>CAJMEO010000065.1 GCA_905212505.1 uncultured Christensenella sp. | reverse complement strand
GATATAATCTTTATAAGAGGTTAAAATTGAAAAAATTACTGCGTTTTTTTAAAGGCTATAAAAAACAAATTATTTTGGCACCAATGTTCAAATTTTTGGAAACATTAACAGACCTTGCAATTCCACTTTTAGTTGCAAACATGATTGATATTGGTGTTAAAAATCACGATTTAAGATATATATTTTTTTGGGGCATTATTGTGATTTTGTTCAACATAATAGGCATTGTAAGTGCAATTGTTTGTGCAAAATTTTCGGCAAAAGCGTGCAGTGGTGTTAGTTATGAAATACGAAAAAATTTATACGCTCACATTAACACTTTTTCTCATGCCGAACTTGACAAGTTTGGAACGGCAACACTAAACAATCGTATAACCCACGATGTAACCCGCATAGACACTGCTCTTGGAATGTTTTTAAGAACAGTTATGCGAACACCGTTTTTAATTATTGGCTCAATTATTATGGCAATGCTGATAGATTTGAAACTTTCACTTTTATTTTTAATTGTTGCGCCATTAATTTTGCTTGCAGTGTTTTTAATTTTAAAGTGCACTGAGCCTTTATATGACAAGTCACAAAAAAATCTAGATAAGGTTTCTGAAATCACAAGAGAAAACTTGCAAGGGGTTAGAGTTATTAGAGCTTTTAACAAACAAGACTATGAAACAAAAAGGTTTGAAACAGCATCGAAAAATTTAAGAAAATCTTCAATAAAAGTTGTTTCAATTTCATCATTATTAAACCCAATAACAGGAACAATTTTAAACTTTGCAATAATAGCAATTATGTGGTTTGGCGGATTGCAAGTTAATGCTGGAAATTTAACTCAGGGGCAAATTATTGCCTTTGTAAATTATTTAATGCAAATTTCAGCGGCTCTTGTTTCACTTGCAAATTTAATAATTGCATTTATTAAAGCGTTTAATTGTGCAGGCAGAATTAATGAAGTGTTTGACACTAAACCTTCCGTTATTGAAACAAACAATAAAAAAATTGAAATTACACCTAACGCTTTCGTTCCAAAAATTGAATTTAAGAATGTAAGTTTTTCATATTCAGGCACATCAAAACCTGCTGTTAAAAATTTAAGTTTTAAGGCATTTTCTGGACAAACAATTGGAATTATTGGCGGAACAGGAAGCGGAAAAAGCAGTGTGATTAATTTAATTCCAAGGTTTTATGACACAACAAATGGTCAAGTTTTGATTGATGGAATTGATGTTAAAGAATATAGTTTATCTGACCTTAGAAGCAAAATTGGAATCGTTCCACAAAAAGCCGTTCTGTTTAAGGGAACTTTGCTTGAAAACCTTCGTTGGCGAAAAAAAGATGCCTCAATTGAAGAAATTCAAAAAGCCATAAAAATTTCTCAAAGCGAAGATTTTGTTATGGAACTATCAAATCAATACAACACAAAAGTTCAAGCCGGCGGAAAAAATTTTTCAGGTGGACAACGTCAAAGACTTACAATCGCAAGGGCTTTGGTTGGCAACCCAGAAATTTTGATTATGGACGATAGTGCTTCTGCCCTTGACTTTGCAACAGATGCAAATTTAAGAAAAGCAATTAAAGAAAATGTTAAAGCAACTGTGATTTTGGTTTCTCAACGCATTAATACTGTTAAAAATTCCGATTTAATTATTGTTATGGACAATGCAAATATTGTCGGTATCGGAACACATAAAGAGCTAATGGAAAATTGCGAAGTGTATAGAAACATTTATCAATCACAAACTAAATAGGAGGTAAAATTGCATGTCAAGGCAAAGTCAAAAATTGCAAAATAAACAAGAAAAAAACAAAAATAGAAAGTTGCAAAAAGCAATTGCAATGCTTCCACAACCTTCGTTTAATAATCCCGAAAAAGTTCAGCCAGCAAAAGCAGTCAGCGTTCCTAGTGTTGTTCCTGCAACAATTAACAATCAATCAATTTTGACAAGAGAAGATAAAGCTCAAAAAGTTATTGATTCGCAATTAATTCTTGACACAAACACAAAGCGAATAGAAACAGTGGCCAGAATTAAAAAGCCAAAAGCAAAATCCACAATTTTTCGAATTTTTGCATATTTAAAAAAATTTTGGTATTTATTCATTCTTGCTGTTTTGTTTGCAGCAATAAATTCGGTTTTTGAAGTTTTTATTCCAATTATCATAGGTCGTGGAATTGACTTTATTGTTGGACCAAATAATGTTAATTTTGAAATGATTTCAAAATTTGTGCTATATCTTTCCATTTGCGTTGTGGGCTTTGCAATTTTTAAGTGGCTTTTAGCACGTGTTGCAAATGGGCTGTCATACAAAATTGAACAAAATATGCACAATGATATTTTTAACAAATTTAACAAAGTGCCAATAAAATATATCGACTCTTCAAGTCATGGCGACCTTCAAAGCAGAATGATTAACGACGTTGACTTAATCACTGACGGTTTCGTTTTGGGGTTGACAACATTCTTTGATGCCCTTGCCACAATTGTTTTAACTTTAATTTTTATGTTCAAAATAAGTTCAACTATTGCAATAGTAATTATTTGTGTAACTCCACTTTCAATAGTTGTTGCTGCAATTATTGCAAAATTATCTCATAAACTTTTCAAAAAACAGGCAAAATGTGTTGGCGACTTGTCTGGAACATTAGTTGAAATGGTTGGAAATCAAAAAGTTGTTAAAGCTTTTATGTTTGAAGACCGCTCAATTGAAAAGTTTGATGAAATAAATTTGAAACTAAAACAAGTTAATGAAAAAGCAATGTTTTATTCAACCCTATCTGCGCCAATAGCAAGGTTCATTAATGGTCTTTTATATGCCACCGTTGCAATCATAGGCTGTGTGTTGTGCGTTCAATCAAAGATGAGTGTTGGTGATATTTCAATTCTTCTTACTTTTGCAAATAAATATACTCGCCCATTCAATGAAATTGCCGATGTGTTTGCAGATTTGCAAGCCGCATACGCTTCAGCAATAAGGGTTTTCAATGTTCTTGACATGAAAAATGAATCAAGCGATGTAGGTCTTCCCGAAATTGAAAAATGCACAGGAGAAGTGGTTTTTAATAATGTTAATTTTTCTTATTCAGCCGACAAAAAACTTATTCAAAATCTTAATCTTAACATAAAAAAAGGTCAGAAAGTTGCCATAGTTGGACCAACCGGATGCGGTAAAAGCACACTTATTAATTTACTTATGCGGTTTTATGATGTGGATTCCGGTCAAATTATTGTTAGCGGATATCCAATAACACAAGTCACGCGAAAAAGTTTACGTGCACAATATGGCATGGTTTTGCAAGAAACTTGGTTGTTTTCGGCAACAATTAAAGAAAATATTGCATACGCAAAAGAAAATGCAACAGATGCTGAAATAAAACATGTTGCAAAACTTGCCGGCGTTGACCACTTTATTCAAACAATGCCACAAGGATATGACACAATTATTAACGAAAATGGCGACAATCTATCTCAGGGTCAAAAACAACTTATTTGCATTGCAAGGCTTATGCTTGCAAAACCTCCTATGCTAATTTTGGATGAAGCAACAAGCAATATCGACACTCGAACTGAACTTACAATACAACAAGCATTTAATAAAATGATGGAAAACAAAACAAGTTTTGTGGTTGCTCACCGTTTGTCAACAATAGTTTCTTCAGATTTGATTTTAGTTATGAATAAAGGAAATATTATTGAACAGGGAACTCATAAACAACTTTTGGCACAAAAGGGGTTTTACTATAATTTATATAACAGCCAATTCAGTAAATATTAAACAAAAATTTAATTTTATTTTGTATAAAAAATTTGAAGCTTGCCCTTCAAATTTTTTTGTTTATTTTTATTAATTTATTGATTTTTTAAATTTTGTCGCTTTTGAATGTTGTTTAATTCGCTAGGCTTATTTATTAATTTATTTAATCAAATTGTTAGTTTATTAATTTTAATTTTATTGAGATGAAAAAGAAAAGTTTTTTGCAAAATTTCCAC
>CAJMEO010000064.1 GCA_905212505.1 uncultured Christensenella sp. | reverse complement strand
CTTCCTGAACATCTTCCATCTTGTCTTGGAAAACAAAACGTTCGTCCTGAACGTCTACCACTCTATCAGCCGTGAGCACTTGGAGCGCTATCTCTATCAGCTGACGTACGACCTGCTGATTGGCGTGGTTGAGGAAAAAGCCGTCGGGCTGTCCGTCAGTGACCGTGACAAGGCGTTCATTGCCGACTTCTACAAATACGCGTTTGTCGGCTTGATGCTGAACTGGATTCGCGAGGGCATGAAGGAAGATCCAACGGCGATTATTGACCGGCTCAGCGTGCTGATTCACGGTGATATCACCCGTGCGCTGCACAAATACAGCGCAAGCTGACATGTAAACAGGCATCCGAAGCGAAATCACATGCTTCAGATGCCTGTTTTTGCTTGATGAAAACTTATACTATTTCCAGATAAGAATGCGCCAAGATGCGCCGCGAATTTTTCATTCTGGCTAACGTGAATGAAACGCAGCGTAGCAGCGCTACGCTAAGTGGAATGAGCGGACGCCAGAAGGGAAAAGGCGCAAGCAGATGGCGCAGGTGAATCTGGAAATAGTATTATTATTTTTGTTCTGCGTTTATCATTAAATCTTTTTTTAATGTCAAGCATTTCTTCTTTAACCAAATTATATTGAAGTTTATCACTATTAACAATTTTTGTAAGTTTACTTATTAATTTTAATAAAGCATCAATTTCTTCCCTTAATTTTTCAACTTCAAGGTTAGTTAACCTGCTTAATCTCATATCCAAAATTGCTTGTGCTTGGCGTTCGCTCAAATCATAACGCTTTCTTAATTCTTGTTTTGCAACAACAGTTGAGGCGCTCTTTTTGATGATTTTAACAATTTCATCAATGTTTTCAATAGCAATAATAAGTCCATGCAAAATATGTTCTCGTTCTTTTGCTTGATTAAGTTCAAAAGTTGAACGTTTCAAAATAATTTCTTTTTGATATTTTGTGTAATATCTTAATATATCAAGAAGGTTTAACAACTTTGGTTTTCCATCTGCAATGGCAACCATATTAATACCAAATGTTATTTGTAAATCAGAATATTTATATAAATAGTTAATAATTTTTTGTGGGTCACAATCTTTTTTTAATGTTATAACTGCCCTTGTTCCATTTCGGTCACTTTCGTCGCGTATGTCGGTTATGCAAGAAAGTGTGTCTTTGTTGTTTTGAACAAGTTCGTCAATTTTTTGAATACACAAAGCCTTATTAACGCCGTAAGGAAATTCACTTATAATTAAATTAACTTTATCGTTTTTGGCATTTTCAATGTCAATTTTTGCCCTGATTGTTATTTTGCCCTTGCCTGTTTCATATGCTTTTTTTATTTCGTCAGTTCCAACAACAATTCCGCCAGTAGGAAAATCTGGGCCTTTCAAAATTTTCATTAATTCGTCAACTGTGATTTTTGGATTGTCAATAAAACTAACGCATGCATCAATGCTTTCTGCGAGATTATGGCAGGCGAAGTTTGTTGCAATTCCAACAGCAATACCCATTGTTCCATTAACCAAAATGTTTGGAAATCGGCTTGGAAGCATGTCTGGTTCAAACTTTGTGTCATCAAAGTTATAACTCCACTTGACAGTTTCTTTTTCAAGGTCACGCAACAACTCTAAACTTGCGTTATTTAATTTTGCTTCAGTATATCTGTAGGCTGCTGGAGGGTCTCCATCAACCGAACCAAAGTTTCCATGTCCCAAAACTAAAGGTTCACGCATATTAAAGTCTTGAGCCAGTTTTACCATTGCGTTATAAACCGATGTGTCGCCATGGGGATGATAATTTGCAATAACATCGCCAACAATTTTGGCAGATTTTTTGAAAGGCTTGTCTGGTGTTAAACCAAGTTCATACATAGAATATAAAATACGTCTTTGAACGGGTTTAAGTCCATCTTCAACACGTGGAAGTGCTCTGTCCAAAATAACATATTCAGAATAAGGCATCATGGCTTCGTTCATGACAGTTTTTATGCTTTTAATGTAATTTCCTTCACCATCCATTTCAGTGTTATCATCACTTGAAAAACCACCACCATTATTATTTCCGCCACTAAAATTTGAATTAAAAACTTTTTCGTTTAACTTAATTTCTTTTTCAGTTTTATTTTCTTCTGCTTTAATTTCAACAGTTTCGGCTTTTTCCAATTTTTCAATCAAATTTTCATTCAAAACAATTTTAGTTTTGCGTGATTTTGTGCTTTTTGACGAAATTTGTTTAATGTCTTTTTTTTCTGGTTTTTTTAAACTTTCTGACTTTTCAAAATCATCAACTTGCTTTAATCTTTCTTCTGTTATGCCATTCATCATATCATCAAAAGATATTTGATTTTTAAGCGGAATAATCTCTTCATTTGTGCTATCATCTTCTTCCAAATCTCTTTCGTCGAAAATCATATTACTCTCCTAATTCAATAAATTCATCAACTTTGTTAAAATCTGCATATTTAGTTATATGCTCTTTCCTTGCTTCAACATCGTCACCCATCCATGTTGTAATTATATTTTCAGCCTCCAAGGCATCATCAATCGTAACTTTAACAAGTTTTCGGTTTTTAGGGTTCATTGTTGTTTCCCAAAGTTGTTCTGGGTTCATTTCGCCAAGACCTTTATATCTTTGAATGTCATAACCTTTTCCAAGTTCGGCTTTTACCCTTGCTAAATCTTCATTATTATATGCATAAATAACCTTATCTTTTTTTGAAACTTTATATAGTGGTGGCATTCCCAAATAAATATGGCCTTCTTTTAATAATTCTTTCATATATCTAAAAAAGAATGTTAAAAGTATGGCTTTTATATGTCCACCATCTTGGTCAGCATCCGACAAAATTATCACCTTGTGATATTTAAGGTCTTTAATATTAAAGTTTTCAGCAATTCCAGTTCCAAGTGCTGAAATAATAGTTCGAATTTCTTCATTTTGAAGAGTTTGTTCTAGTCTTTTCTTTTCAACATTAAGAGGTTTTCCTCTAAGTGGCAAAATCGCTTGAAAATAGCGATCTCTTCCTTGTTTTGCACTTCCACCTGCCGAATCGCCCTCAACAATAAACATTTCATTAAGTTCAGCCTTTTTTCCGGTGCAAGCAGCGAACTTTCCAACCAAATTAAATGTTTCGGCATTGTTTTTGTGCCTTGACAACTCTTTTGCTTTTTTAACACTTTCACGAGTTTTTAATGCTTCTTTGGCTTTGTTGATTATAATTTCAAAGTTCTTTTTATTTTCATTTTTAATCAAAACTTTTTCAAGTTCTTTATAAACAATGTTTTCAACTTCAGTTTTTGCTTCTGGGTTTCCTAATTTTGCTTTTGTTTGCCCTTCAAATTGAACATTCCTCATATTTATTGAAAGAACAACGGTCAAACCCTCCCTAAAATCATCACCCAAAAAGTTTGGATCTTTGTCTTTAATAAAATTAAATTTTCGAGCAGTTTCATTAAAAATTCTTGTTAGTGCACTTTTAAAACCAGTTTCGTGCGTTCCGCCCTCTGTGGTTGGGATGTTATTAACATAAGAATAAATGCTGTCAACATATTCTGACGTGTGAATAAATGACGCTTTTAGTTTTATAACTTCGCTTTCACCTTCAATATAAAAAGGTGTTTGATATAATAATTTTTTATTTTCTGTTACATTTTTAACAAAGTCAACTAAGCCACCTGTAAAATTAAATTGTTTAACAAAGGGTTTTTCTTCTCTGTTATCAACAAAATTAATTATTAATCCTTTGTTCAAAAATGCAAGTTCTTTAAGGCGGTTTAAAATTGTATCTCTATTAAAAGTTATATCTTTAAATACCCTGTCGTCTGGCAAAAAAGACACAGTTGTGCCTGTTTCTTTTGTTGTTCCAACTTGTTTTAATGGTTCGGTTACAATTCCGCTTTTAACCACGCCATTATGCTCTACACTTTCAAATTTTGCTTCAAAAATTTTGCCTTCACGCTTAACAACAACTTTGCACCATCGGCTTAATGCATTTGTAACACTTGCACCAACTCCATGAAGCCCACCAGAATATTGATAATTATCACTTTCAAATTTTCCGCCTGCATGAAGTTGTGTGAAAACAACTTCAACGCCACTTATTT
>CAJMEO010000063.1 GCA_905212505.1 uncultured Christensenella sp. | reverse complement strand
TAACAAAACATTTTTAATTTAATTTTTATTTAATATATCCCACCCAAATCAATTAAAAAAGTGACAAATTGCCACTTTTGTTGATTTTATTCTTAAAAAGTTCTAGAATATTAATCATCAGTTTTTTATTTGAGCTACATCATAAGATAATTAACCCCCGAAAGCAAACAATCGTGAATTTGTTTGTCAGCAATCGAATAATAAATAATTTTTCCATCACGTCTAAATTTTACTGCTCCAACACTTTTCAAAAGTTTAAGTTGATGGCTTACTGTGGTTTGATTTAATTTTAAAATATTTGCAATATCATTAACGCATAGTTCGCTAACGGATAATGCAGAAATTATTTTTATTCTTGTTTCATCACTAAACATACTAAAAAATTCTGCCAAAAGCCTTAAAACTTTTTCTTGTGGCAAATAATATTTTATATCGTTAACAGTTTTAACATCGGCCTTAATTTTAGAATGTGTTTCATCTTCGGTGTTATAAATTTTGTTTAATTCAACCATAAATTCCCCTCCAACACCATTATATCAAAATAATTAAATATGTTGGTTTTTGCACATTTAAAACTTTTGTAACATAAATAGTTTTATAGTAATATTTTGTTGAAAGGAGGCTATTATGGTTAGTTCACAAGATGTTTTGCTAATTTTGATTTTATCAATAATCACAAGTGCAGGCAATATTGACCTTAACACAAACACAAACTTCTTACTTTTACTTCTTCTAACTCTTTCAAACACAAGTAATTGTGGCTGTAACACTTGTTCTTCGTGCAACAGAAGATTTTTTGATTTTACATAAATTTATTAAAAATAAATAAAAAAAAGGAAGAAACTTAATTCTTCCTGTTTTTTATGACAATTATGCCAAAATACCACTATAAGCAGATTTGATTGCTGCGATTGCAGCCGCATCAGTTTTTAAGTTTGCTTGTTGAATTGCAACAACTTTGCAAGTTACATCTGTTGTTTTGATTGTTTGGTCTGTTACTGATGTTGCTATCTCTGCTTTAATTGAAAGAGCATCGGCAGCACTAACGGTAATTTTTCCAATCAATTGAGTGCTTTCTGTTGTTGTGCCTTGTCTATATGCTTCGTTTGCGTTTGCATCATAATAGCACATATTTCCACTATCATCAAGGAAGTATGCACCTTTTTTGAATATATTTTTTGTGTCTGTTATAACAACAAAATAGTATGCATCTTCATTGTTTGCTTGCAAACCAACTGTCAAATTGATATTAACAGTGTCGCCAGGCATTGTTTTTGTTGCAGCAGTGCCATCAGCTCTTTGAATAGTAAAAGGTAAAGTTTTTCCTTCAGTTAATTCTGCAGTTTCACCAGTTTTTTTAACTGACAATTTTATTTCACCAAAATTAAGTGTGCCAGTGTATTCTTTTTTGTCTGTAAACCATGCATAGGTTATAATTGAAATGCAAGAAATTAAAACCAATGCAAATGCAATTATCATTCCAAAAAGAATTTTTGATTTTTTACTTTTTTCCATCGTTTTACCTCATTTTTAATCAAACTTAGTTTAAACAAAATATTGAAAAATATTTATTCAAACCCAATTTGTTTTTTATACAATGATTTTGCACTATTTTGAGAATTTTGTCAAACAAATTTTAATAGTTTTCAAAAATTTTTTAAAAATTTTATTCTAACCCTTTTTCAAGTTTGGCTTTTTGATCGGCAATGGTTAAAGCATCAATAAGTTCATCCATATCTCCATTCAAAAATTCTGTCAAAGCATAAACTGTAAAGTTTATTCTGTGGTCAGTTAATCTTCCTTGTGGATAGTTATAAGTTCTTATTCTTTCACTTCGGTCACCCGTTCCAATTTGAGTGCGTCTGTTTTCGGCATATTTTTCATCTTGTTCGGTTTTATATTTATCATATAATTTTGTTTTTAAAATACTAAGAGCAGTTTCTTTGTTTTGAACTTGACTTCTTTGGTCTTGACAATAAACCACAATCCCTGTTGGAATATGCGTTACCCTAATTGCACTTTCAGTTTTGTTTATGTGTTGTCCACCAGCACCACTCGCCCTGCAAGTGTCAATTTTCAAATCTTTCTCTTCCAAATTAACATCAACATCTTGTGCTTCTGGAAGAACAGCCACAGTGATTGTTGATGTGTGAACACGCCCTTGAGTTTCTGTGTCTGGCACACGTTGAACACGATGAACACCACTCTCAAATTTAAATCTTGAATAAACACCATTTCCTGAAATTTTAAACGTTGCTTCTTTAACACCACCAAGTTCGGTATCGTTAAGTTCATAAATTTCAACTTTAAAGTGTTTTCTTTCGGCATACTTCATATACATTCTCATAATTTCACTTGCAAATAATGCCGCCTCATCTCCGCCAGCGCCAGAACGAATTTCTATAATAACGTTTTTTTCGTCGTTTTCATCCTTTGGAAGCAACAAAATTTTAATTTCTTCTTCAAGTTTGTTTATTTTTGTTTTTCCTTCCAAAATTTCGTTTTCCAAAAACTCCTTCATTTCGCCAGTTTCAAGATTAACCATTTCTTCTGCGTCATGAAGATCATCCACCACTTTCTTATATTCATCATATTTTTCAACAATTGGCTCTAAGTTCTTATGTTCTTTTGCCAATTTTACATATTCTTTGTTATCATTCAAAATTTCGGGTGAAACAAGTTTTTCACTTATCAGTTGATATCTTTCTTTAATGCTTTTTAATTTATCTAACATACATTCTCTCCTTTCACGTTAACACTATTTTTCTATTAATAACACTCTATCTAAATTATTATAATCTTTAATAAGTTTTACTTTTTCAAACTTTTGTTTAAACAAATCAAGCAAATATCCCTGATTATAGCCAATTTCAATCAAACATTTTCCTTTTGTTGTTAAATGCTGATCAAGTTGTTTTAGCAAGATATTATAAAACTTTAATCCATCCCTTCCGCCATCAAGTGCCAAGATTGGGTCATAATTTTTAACACCATCATCAAGACTTTTTATAACATTTGTTTCAATGTAAGGCGGATTACAAATTATCAAATCAAACTTATCATTTATTTTTTCAAACATATTTGTTTTAACAAATTCAGCTTCAATTTTCAACTTTTTTGCATTTATTTTTGCAACTTTTTGTGCTTTTTTGCTTATGTCTGCCAAAACAAGTTTTATATTTGGCCTATTTTTCTTTAAAGAAAGCCCCAAACAACCACTTCCACAACACAAGTCTAAGCAAGAATTAAAATCAAATTTTAAAGCATTTTCAACCAAAATTTCACTATCAAATCTTGGTGTTAAAACATTTGTGTTCACAAAAAACTCTAATCCAAAAAAATATGCTTTTTTAAATATTTTTTGAAGTGGCTTTTTTGTTTTTATATGTTTTGTTAAAATTTTCTTTGCTTTTTTTATTGTTTTTTTATCAATATCACAAAACAAAAGATTTGTTTTTGAACAATGTTTAAGTTCACAAAAGCAATAATCAATTTCTTCAAAGTTTAAATTGCCAACGCTTTTGCAACTTTCTATTAACTCATTTTTTACATCTATATATTTCATACTAATCAAACAGCCTTTAATTTATAATGTCTAAATTTTTAAATAAGTTTTTTAATTTAGAAAACTTCTTCCCTAAAAATATAAACATTAAAAAATAAAGCACAATCAATCTGTGCTTTACTTTGAACTAAAATTTGCTTACACAAAACAATGTTAATTTTTAGCACCAAAGCAAAAAACACAGCTTGGCTGTGCTAAAATCTAACCTATTCCATATTAAATTTTTTCTTAAATTTATCAACTCTACCGCTGTTATCAACTAATTTTCTCTTTCCAGTGTAAAAAGGATGACATTTGTTGCAAATTTCAACATAAATTCTATCACCATTCACTGTAGATTTTGTTTTGAATGTTTCGCCACAAGCGCAAACAACGTCAACTTCATGATAGTTTGGATGAATACCTTCTTTCATTTTGCACCTCTTTTTTTGTAAATACGCTTTATTATATTATAAAAACAAAACCTTGTCAACTGTTTTTAAAAAAAATAATTTTTTATAATTTAGTTAAATTATTGTAAATAAAAAATTTAGAGTGCATGCAAAGTTA
>CAJMEO010000062.1 GCA_905212505.1 uncultured Christensenella sp. | reverse complement strand
GTTTAGATGATGTTACTGATGATTTATTTACTCATGAATTTTCTCATTTGTTTCAATCCCTAACTTTAGATTCTTCTGATTGTTCGTTTTTGGTGGAAGCTACAAATGTTTTGGCTAATAATGAATATTATGGAACAGAACCAAACTACGATCCAGCATATTCCGTACAGAGAAATTGTGTAGAGATGTTAAGTCTTATAATCGGAAATAGTGCCATCAAAAAATTTTATAATTTTCCTAGTATACACATTATTGTTGATGAGCTTTATAAAATATATCCAAATTATGAAAAAGCGTATGAATTTGTTGGTTTATTAAATTCTTATCAATCATTATTTTTTATAAAATTTTTATTTATCGACGAAATTGTTTTAAAAAATTTAATAAAAATTTTGACATGCAACTATTATACAATTTCAACTAATTGGTTATCAAGTAAGTCACAAGATGACAAAAAATATGTAATATTATTTTTGATTGTTTTAAACTTATAACCGCTCAAGTTTTTGTGAATATGCCCAAACACAACAAAATTTACGTTATATTTTTCAAGCAAATCTGTAAATTTTGTGCTTTGTTCATTTTGCAAAAATGGCGGAAAATGCATTAAACAAATCACCGTGTCGCCGTCTTCTTTAAGTTTTGTCATTGCATCAAGCGAAAGTTTTAGCCTTTCAACTTCACGATTAAAAATTTTCTGATTTTCGTCATTATTAAACTTCCCTTCAGGAATAAGCCAGCCACGAGTGCCACAAAAAACATATTTGCCAATTTTTATCGCATCGTTTTGAATTGCAAAAAAATTTTTTGGCAAAACTGTTCTTAAAGCAGTTATCCCTTGCCACCAATAGTCGTGATTTCCCTTAAGCAAAATTTTTGTCCCTTTAAGTTTATCAAGCATATTTATGTCTTGCATTGCATCTTCAAGTTGCATTGCCCAACTTAAATCTCCACACAAAAGAACAATGTCGTCATCCGACACTTTATTCATCCAATCTTTTTTTATTTTTTCAAACGAGTCTTCCCAAACTGGGCCAAAAACGTCCATTGGCTTGTTACTGTTTATGCTTAAGTGCAAATCACTTATAGAAAAAACTTTCATTTGTCCATCTTCGTCCTTTATATTTTTTTTGATCATTTTTTAGAGTGCCCAAGAGCATCTAATCATTTGTAATATTTTGTTTTTAGCAATAAAATATTGAAACCATTTTGTTTTTTGAAAATAAAATCTAACAAAAGATTATTTTATTATAGCATCAAAATTGTAAAAACTAAATTATAAATGCCTGTAACCAAATCAAGATCTCCGCTTTTAATTTTAAAGTCAGTTTCTTTGCACAAAACAAGCATTTCTTTTAGTTTCTTTGCCGAAATATATGTTGTTTGTTCTTTAATTTTTTTAACTGCAAATTCTTTAATTTCAAGCATTTTGGCAACATCCGAACTATTATCTTTACTTATTTTAACATAAAAACTTCGTCTTATATGATTAAAAATTAAACCTAATATGCTTGCAACATTTTTTTTGTTTTTAATAATATCGTCAACTATAAACAAGGCTTTTTCGGAATTTTTTGAAAACAAACTGTTGGTTAGTTCAAAAATTTGATATTCATCACTTTTTGAAACGTTTTCGTTTATGTCTTCACAAGTAATATTTTTTTCATTAAGTTTAAAACTAATAAGTTTATCAAGTTCAATATCAATTTTGCTCATATATCCGTCACAAAAATCAATAAGTTTATCTATTGCCTGATTTTCAATTGTAAATCCGTGATTTTTGCATGTTCTTAAAACAAAATTTTCTAAAATGGTTTTTTCAACCCTACTGCAATCAACAACACAAACATTATTTTTATTTTCAAGTTCTGTAAACCCTGAATTTTCACATTCATCAATCAATAAAACCGAACTGGAAACTGGGTCTAACACATACTGAGATAAAAAAGAAATCACTTCCTTGTTTTTTATCGTTTCATTTTCTTTTATTATTATCAATTTTTTTTCACTTAAAAATGGTAATGTTTGCAAGGCTTTTTTAACATTTTCTACATTTAATGTTTCAGTTGTAAAAACCTGCAAGTTTAAATCTGTAAATTCCTTTATTGTGGCATTTTTTATATTATTTATACATGAAGATTTTAAATACAAATCTTCTTTATCTTTCCCACATGAAAGAATATAACAATTTGAAACATTTTCTTGCAAACTCTTTTTTAAATCTTTAAAAAGCATAATTTAAATTTTCTCCCATAACAATTTTATCACAAAGTTTGTTTATATTAAAAACATTAATCTGATTGAAGTTTGATTTATAGCACAAAATTTTGTCAAAACTCTCTAAACTGCCAACATACTTAACATCAACTATTTTGGTTTTAAAGTATTCTGCTTCAACATTATAGTCAACCAAAAATTTAGCCACAGTTGAAGACAAATTATAACATATCATCATGCTAATATTCATTTCGTTATCCAAAACATTCAAATAAACACTTTTATATTTTTGATTTATTTTGAATGTAAAATTTGAATAACTTTCAAAAACATCATTTGTATAAACAATTTTTGTTTGATGTAAGTTTTTAAATAAATATTTCCCCGCATCAGCCTCTTGGCTTGGTGGTAAAAATAAAGTTTTAATTTTGTAATTATTACAAATTTCACTAACAAGATTTTGCATTTCTTGATCATAATTGCTTAAAATTAAAATGTCTAGACTAAAGATTTTATTATTAAACATATCATTTTTAAGCAAAACCACATCGTTTTTATCAAATTTCCCGCAATTAATTAACATCTTTTGATTATAACTATTAGTTATTATGGTAAAGTTTTCACTACTTGAATTTATAATAAAATTTCTATCAAAAGTTTGCGGATAGAAATTTAACGCAAAACTTACACAACAAATCAAAAGACAACTTATAGCACATAAAGTTTTAAGTTTCAATTTTAAATTGACAAAATAACTTATTAAAATTACTGACAAATAAAACATGAAATTTGTGAGCAACGAAGAAGAGTAAGAACTAAAAACACATTCTTCAACCGCACCAAAACTTTTGGTTAAAAAGATTATAACATTTAAACTTATGTCTGTAATTCTGAACAAAAAACCAAACGGCAAAATCAAATTCAAAACCACAAACACAAGTGTAATCATAAACACCAAACTAAACAAGGGCACGATAATAATATTTGCAAAGAGCGAAATAAAACTCAATTTATCAAAATTGTGAAATAAAATTGGAAAAGTGCCAATCTGAGCCGAAAGCGTAACACAAAAAGCACTTGAAATTTTGTTTTCAAAATTTATTTTTTTAAATAACTTCGTGAAAAGTGGATTTAATAATATAATTCCAAAGCAAGCAGCAAAACTAAGTTGAAATCCAACATCAAAAACATAAAATGGCTTGAACAACAAAATTATAATTCCTGCCAAACTTAATGACGACAAACTGTCATATCTAACTTTTCCACTAGCGTCAGCAAAAGCAAATATTATGCTCATCAAACTTGCTCTAACAACGCTTGGAGAAAACCCGCAAAGATAGCAATATAAACAAAGCAAAATCGACACAACAACAAAACTATATTTCTTTTTTACTTTGCACAAATTTAAAATCAAATATAATAAAGTTGCCAAAAATCCAACATGCAACCCCGAAACACACAACAAATGTGTCGTCCCTGAAATTGAAAAAGCATTTTTAATGTTAAGGTCAATCATGGTTTTGTCACCAAAAATAGAAGCATAACTTATTGATGCATTGTTATAACTTAAATTTTCAAATAATAAATTTTTAACTTTTTCCCTGCACTTTTCGTCAAAATGCAACGAACCGGAATTTATAACCACGGCATTTGAATTTGCATAGCAATAATATTTTAAATTATTTTTGTAATAATAACTATTGAATTTCCCATCTTTCAATATCGCGTTAACAATTAAATTTGCATTGAATTTAACATTATCTCCAACATTAATTTGAATTATATCGTCATTATAATAAAGTGTAAAAGCAATCTTTCCATCAACTTTTTCGGTTTCGTTTAGCAAACAATTTTCTAATATTATGTAATAATAGCCATTTTTTTCGCTAACAGAACAAACTCTTGACGAGATG
>CAJMEO010000061.1 GCA_905212505.1 uncultured Christensenella sp. | reverse complement strand
AGTCTCAGTCTTCTGATTGCAGGCGGCGGTGGATTTGCCGTTTACTGGTTCAAGTTCAGAAGCAAACAATATTATAATTAATTCTGCAATTTCTAACAATAAAAATGAAGAATATTTATTTTCAAGCCAAGAACATCCAAGTGTTTATAACCTTGCTAACAAGTTGTTGCTTGAAGGGAAAAAAGTTAAGTTTATTCCTTCTTCCAAAGATGGCTTTATTGATGTTGATAGCTTGCTAAACTTAATTAATGATAACACAAAATTTGTTTCTTTAATTAATGTTTCTAACGAAACTGGGGCTATTAATAAGGTTAATGAGATTGCAAAAAAAATAAAAGAAATTAATCCAAAAACCTTAATTCATAGTGATGGTGTTCAAGCTCTTGGAAAAATCAAAGTTGATGTTTCTAACTTAGATTTTTATACAATTTCAAGCCATAAAATTTATGGTCTTAAGGGGATTGCTGGGTTCTATTGCAAAAACATTAAATCCCTAAAGCCTTTTATTATTGGTGGTGGGCAAGAATTTAACATCAGAAGCGGAACAACAAACGCCCCTATGATTTTTAGTTTGCTTGATGCTGTTAGTAATGCTGTTTGCAATCAAAAAACAAATTTTGATAAGGTTCTCAACTTAAATGTCTTTTTGCGTGAAAGATTGAAAAGACTAGATAATGTTGTTATTAATTCGCCAAACTTGAATAATGAGCCAAATCAAGAAAATTATAGTTGCTCTCCGTATGTTTTAAGTGTTTCAATTTTGGGTCTTAATGCTGAAACAATTCAAAATATGCTAAGTAAAAAAGAAATTTATGTTGGGCTTGGAAGTGCGTGTTCTGCAAAAAAAAGCGGAAATAGAGTTTTAGAGAGCATGAACAAATCAAAATCTGAAATACTGGGAAATTTAAGAATAAGTTTAAGTAAAAACACAACCAAAGAAGAAATTATCACTTTTTGCAATGAACTTGAAAATTGCATTAAAATTTTAAGGGGAAATTTATAATGAAAAAAGTTATATTAGTTAGATATTCTGAAATACATTTAAAGGGAAATAATAAGCATTTTTTTGAAAAATTGTTATTAAACAACATAAAAATTGCTTTAAAAGAAATAAATCTTAAAATTGAATTTGCACACACAAGATATATTATTTCAGAATTTGAAGAAAGCAAAATTTATGAAATTATAAGCAAACTTAAAACTGTGTTTGGGATTTATTCATTAAGTGTTGCAGACGAAGTTGAAACAAGTCAAAACAATATTGAAAACTATTTTAAAACATTTAAACTTGAAAACACAACTTTCAGAGTTAGCGTTAACAGGGCCGACAAAACTTTTCCAATAAATTCAACTGAATTTTCAAAAATAATTGGCGGAATTATTTTTGATAATAATAAAAATTTAACTGTTGACCTTCACAATTTTAAAACCGAAGTTTCAATTGATATAAGAGAAAATCACAAGACATATATTTATTCTTCTGTTATTAAAGGTTTAAATGGAATGCCTGTTGGAAGTGCCGGAAAAGGTTTGTTGCTTTTGTCTGGCGGGTTAGACAGCCCCGTTGCCGGCTATAAAATTGCACAAAGGGGAATGATTGTTGACGGCCTTCATTTCCATAGTTTTCCATACACCAGTGAAAATGCAAAAAATAAGGTGATAAAACTTGCAAATTTAATCAGGCCCTACACACATTTAAAAAGACTTTATGTTGTATCTTTCACAAAAATTCAGGAAGAAATTCACAAACATTGTGATGGAGATTATATGATAACTTTAATGCGTCGAATTATGATGAGAATTGCCGAACAAGTTTGTAATAAATTTGACTATAAGGCAATAATCACAGGTGAAAGTTTAGGACAAGTTGCAAGCCAAACAATTGAAAGCATAACAAGTTCTAATTCGGTTTTAAATTTAACACCAGTTTTAAGACCATTAATCGCTTTTGATAAAGACGAAACAATTAGCATTGCAAACAAAATTAACACTTATGAAACTTCAATTTTGCCTTATGAAGATTGTTGCACGGTGTTTTTGCCAAAAAATCCTATCATAAAACCAAAACTTGACAGAGTTAAAAAAGAAGAAGATAAATTGGATATTGAATCTTTAATTAAAGATGCAATTGAAGGAATTGAAATTATAGAATTCTAAATAAGACAAAAAAGTTGATTATTTTGATTGACTTTTTTTGTTTTTATAGGTAATATATTTTATATATATAGAATTATACGCGAAATTTGACGGAACGTTTTTATATATAAATTTTAGTAAATAGAGGTGGTATTATGGATTTTAATACACTGGCTTCTATTTTTACAATTGGTGCAGGCTATATAATGGCTTGGCTTGGAATTGGACTTGCTGTTGGCATAATTGCCGGTTCAATTTTAATGAAAATTGTGGTGGACACAAAACTTAAAAGAGCAAAAGCGTCTGCTGCAAAAATTATGGAAGAGGCTTTAAATGATGCAAAAAACATCAAAAAAGAAGCTATTCTTGAAGCCAAAGAAGAAGCACATAAACTAAAAATAGAAGTTGATGGCGAAATAAGAGAACGCCGACTTGAAGTTCAAAAACTTGAAGAAAAAATTTATGCAAAAGAAGAGTTCTTAAACAAAAAAGAAGAACAATTGGATGCTAAGAGTGATTTGATTGACAAAACAAAACAAGATTATGAAGAAAAAATGAAAGGACTTGAACTTTCAAAACAAGAACTTGAAATGGCAAAGCAATCAGTTAGTAAAGAACTTGAAAAAGTTGCAAATTTAAGCAAGGATGAAGCAAAAAATATGCTTATTAATTCTTTAACTGAAGATGCACAAAAAAGTGCAGCAAAAATGGTTAGAGATATTGAAGAAGAAGCAAAAAACATTGCAACAAAAAAAGCTCAAAACATAATAACTATGGCAATTCAACGATGTGCTGCCGATCATACAAGTGAAGTTACAGTTTCTTCTGTAACTCTTCCAAATGAAGAGATTAAAGGAAGAATTATTGGAAGGGAAGGAAGAAACATTAAAACACTTGAAAATGCCACAGGTGTAGACTTAATTATTGATGACACTCCAGAAAACATAGTTATTTCTGGCTTTGACCCTATAAGAAGAGAAGTGGCAAGACTTAGTTTGGAAAAATTGATTATGGATGGAAGAATAAATCCATCACGTATTGAAGAAGTTGTTGAAAAAGTTAGAAGAGATATAGACCAAACCATTAAAGAGGCCGGCGAAAATGCCGTGTTCGAAGCCGATGTTAATGGTCTTCATCCTGAAATTGTAAAAACACTTGGAAGGCTTAAATATCGAACAAGTTATGGTCAAAATGTGTTAAAACACAGTTTGGAAGTTTGTTATATCGCGGGCTTAATGGCTGCCGAAATTGGTGCAGATGTTAAGGTTGCAAAGCGTGGTGGGCTTCTTCACGACATTGGAAAAGCTTTAGACCACGAAATTGAAGGCACACATGTTTCAATTGGTGTTGATCTTGCAAAAAAATATAAAGAAAGTGAAGCGGTAATTCATTGTATTGAAGCACATCATGGTGATGTTGAATTTCATTCAATAGAAGCGGTTTTGGTTCAAGCGGCAGACGCAATAAGCAGTTCTCGCCCTGGTGCAAGAAGAGAAAGCATTGAAAATTACATTAAGAGATTAGAACAACTTGAAGGGATTGCTGATGGGTTTAAAGGCGTTGACAAAGCTTATGCAATAAGTGCTGGACGTGAAGTTCGCGTTATTGTTAAACCCGAAGAAATAACCGATGACCAAGCAATGTTCCTTGCAAAAGATATTGCCAAAAAAATTGAAGAAGAAATGGAATATCCTGGTCAAATCAAAGTTAATGTTATTCGTGAAAATCGTTGTATTGAATATGCTAAATAAGCAAGTTGATCAAATGAATTTAATATTTATAAAAATAACAATTATTTAAGGAACTTACAAGCAAAGTTCCTTATTTAATTGACTTTATAGTTCATATAATGTAAACTTAAAATATGAATATTCATAATTTAAAACTTCAAAATAAGCCTTTCAATTTAATAAAAAATAATAAAAAGACAATTGAAATGCGCCTTTATGATGAAAAAAGAAAATTAATCAAAGTTAATGATGAAATTATATTCACCAACATAAGCACCGGCGAAACATTAAAAGTCAT
>CAJMEO010000060.1 GCA_905212505.1 uncultured Christensenella sp. | reverse complement strand
AGGCTTATCGAATTTTTATTTATTTATTTATTTATTTAAAAGATTGTATGCAATAACCGCCATTGAAACTGCAACATTCAAACTTTCAACATCATTTTTCATTGGAATTGACAAAGTTTTTGTTGCAAAACTTTTAACTCTCCCGCTCACTCCATTTCCTTCATTTCCCAAAATAAGCCCAAATTTTTTTGGTTTTTGTTTTATATCAAACAGATTTTCTCCACCCATGTCAGCACAAAAAATTTGAGTTTTATCACAAATTCTTTCTAAGTCTTCAACCTTTATATTTTCACAATCAACTTTAAAAACATTACCCATGCTTGCACGAATAACTTTATCATTGAACTCGTCAACGCAATCAATCAAATATAATTTCTTAATATCGCAAGCAACACTTGTTCTTATAATCGCCCCCAAATTTTGAGGGTCTTGAATGGTGTCTAAAATCAAAAAATTTCCGCCAAAATTTTTAGTTTTTGGTGTTTTTATAACAGCAAAAAAGCTTTGACTTGTTTTGTTAAAACTAAGTTTTTCACTAACACTTTCACTTATTAATGTCGTGATTTTTTCATATCCATTTAATTTAATTTTTTTGGCTTCTTTTTCCGTTAAAAAAATTTCAATTATTTGCTGATTTGTTTTAATTGCCTCCAAAAAAATTTTGTAACCTTCAATTAACACCGCATCTATTTCTTGTCTAAACTTTTTTTGTTTTAATTTGATTAAATTTTTTATTTTTTCATTGCTAACACTTGTAATTTTGTTCATATATAAATTATATTACCATAAAAAAACCAAATTACAAAAGCAATTTGGTTTCAATTTTTAATATTTTAGCCTTTATTTATAATATTTTTGTTGTTAATAAATCAAAACTATAAATCTCTATTAACAAGCTTTTGGCTTAAAGCAAAAACATGTAACCTTTTGTTGTTATCTTGCATGTTCTTTTTCTTTATCTCTAAAAATTTCTTTAAGTTCTTTATCTTTTTTAAGTGCTTTTGAAATGTAAAGATTATAATAATAATTTTCAACGGCTTTTGGATATGGAATTCCATTAATATCATTATCTTTGTTTTTTGAATCAACAAATTTTATCCAAGCCTTTTGCATGTCGTCAAATTCTTCAAAAAGCGGAGTTGGAAGATGTTCGCTATTAAAGCAAAATTGATTGAATTTGTAACTGTTAAATTCTTTCCCTTGCTTTGTTATTTTTGCAACAAAATATGGCTCTCCTTGCTTTGTTTTGCCAATTTTATATGAAACTTCATCAAGCCTAAAATATTTTCCAAAAAATTCATTTAATTCAGTTTTTCCAAAATTATCTAAAAATGTTCCAACAAATGCGTGTGCCATAAAATCTCCTTCCTTTGTGAGAAAATCGCAAAATTTAATGCAATTAACTATTAAAAGTATAAAGTATTTTGTAATAATTTGTCAATAAAATAAAGCACTTTAACAAGAAAATATTAATAAATTTTAAAACATTTTATCTATTAACATTAAATCAAACATACAAAACTATATTCTATCTAAATTTAAAGTGAAAAAATACTTTGTTTTTTCATTTTTATAATTCTCTGCAAGTTGTGACTTAATTTTTTCAAAATCAACATCCTTTTCAAAAGGAATAACAACATCAAAAAACACTCGAGTGTAAGTTTTTTCAAATATCATTCTAAAATCATGAATAGTGATAGAATTGTCAATGCTTTTTAAGATGTTTAAAATATGTTTTTTATGTTTTTCAACTTTTTCATTCCCTTTTTGAACAGGGTCTATATGAATTGACAATGTTATGTTATAATCTTTTTTAAACGCCCTTTCAATTTTATCGATTTCATTATGCGCTTTAATCATATTTGTTTTACAATCAACTTCAACATGTGCGGTTGCAAACTTATTATTCGCTCCGTAACTGTGAAAGATAAAATCATGAACTCCAAGAACATATCTATAACTTAAAATTCGATTTTTAAGCATTTGTTCAAATTTTGGGTCTAGGCTTTCACCCAAAAGTGGACTGATTGTGTTTTTGACCAAAATAAAACTGTTTATGATTATAAATATAGAAACTAAAAGCCCAAATAATCCATCAAGACTAAAATTTATATTTCCAACAATATTTATAATTATCATTGCCAAAATTGTGCAAAGAGTTGTTATAATATCGTTTCGGCTGTCAATACTGCTTGTTTTCAAAACCGAACTTTTTATTGCTTTTGCAAAGTTTGAATATAAAAACATTTGCAATAGTTTAACAACAACACTAGCGCTTAAAATAATATAAACATATTTATTAATCAAAACAGGCTCGTTTGAAATTAATTTTTCAACCGAACTTTTAAACAAAATTGCACCAATCATCAACACAATAACACTAACAATTAGTGCCATAACTTGTTCAATTCGTGCATGACCATAAGGATGTTTGCTGTCTGCCGGCTTATTTGAAAGTTTAAACCCCATAATCAAAATGATTGAACTTCCCATGTCGGACAAATTATTAATAGCATCTGCAATAATAGTAATACTTCCACAAATAAATCCAATAATAATTTTTGTTACAAATAACAACAAGTTTGTTAACATTCCAAACAGACCAGCAAAAAGTCCGTACCTGAAACGTACAGCGCCGTCTTCAATATTTTTGTAATCTTTAATAAAAATCTTTTTAATCAAATTCATATTTATCACTTAAAATATATGTAAAATTTTGTTTTTATGTTATCTTTAATAAGTTAGCATAAAATAAAAAAACTGTAATTGAATACAGTTTCAGAGTGTAAACAATAAGCCTGTTTGCCCAAAACAAGCAAAATACGCCTAAAAACCTCACAACGTGCTTAGACACTTTTTATTTTAAATTTTTCAATAAATTTTAAAACTTTTTTGTGATGTTTTTAAACAGTATTTACAACGCTAGGTTTCAAACAAAAAGAATTTATTTGTTTTGATTGTTTTCACTTAAATTTAAATTTATTTAACTTTTTTTGCTGTGTCGCAAAGAAGTTTGAAAGCTTCAGCATCGCTGATTGCCATTTCACTTAAAACTTTTCTGTTTAAGTTAATGTTGTTAACTTTAAGCCCATGCATAAATTTTGAATAACTAATGTCATTTAATCTGCAAGCAGCATTAATTCTTGCAATCCATAAAGTTCTGAAATCTCTTTTCTTGTTTCTTCTTCCAATATAAGCATGACTTTCTGCCTTACGAACGCTTTGTTTTGCAACACGATATAGTCTTGAATGACTTCCCCAATATCCTTTTGCTTGTTTTAAAACTTTTCTACGTTTTTTTAACGCGTTATTACTTCTTTTAATTCTCATATTCCATCCTCCTAAACGCTAACCATGTTTCTAATTGTTTTTTCTTGTGCTTTAGAAACATATGTTGCTTGACGCAAATCTCTTTTTCTTTTTGTTGTTTTCTTTGTTAAAATATGACGTTTGTTTTGTTTGTTTCTTTTAACTAAACCGCTTTTTAAAACTTTAAAACGTTTTTTTGCTCCGCTATGACTTTTTTGTTTTGGCATAATAAATTTCTCCTTAAATTATTTTTTTTGGCCTAAGACCATATTTATAAATTTCCCTTCTAATTTAGGTTCTTTTTCAACAACACAAGCATCTCCCACAAGACTTGCAAATTTTTTCATAATTTCAATGCCTTGTTCAGGATAGGCTTGTTGACGCCCTTTTAAAAGAATGTTAACTTTAACTTTGTTGCCATCTTGCAAGAAATTTTTAGCATTTTTAACACGATAATTCATGTCGTAATCTCCAATTGTTAATGACAATTGAATTGTTTTTATTTCTTGTGCTTTGTTTTTTTTGCGTGCTTCTTTTTCTTTTTTGATTTGGTCAAAACGATATTTGCCATAATCCATAATCTTGCAAACAATAGGATTTGCATTTGGCGAAATTAATGCCAAGTCTAAGTCTTTTTCTCTGCTTAAATTTAGCGCATCACCCAAACTTAAAATTCCAAGTTGTTCACCATTTTCGCCCACAAGTCTAACTTCTTTGGCGACAATTTGTTCATTAATTAATAATTCTTTAATAGTTAAAATCCCCCTTATAAAAGAAAAAAGTGAATATACAAATATCCACACTAAAAAATTATATATTTTATAAATTTTTAGGACCAACTAAGCTTTGCCTTTTTGGTGAGAAATGGATATTTCTACTTTT
>CAJMEO010000059.1 GCA_905212505.1 uncultured Christensenella sp. | reverse complement strand
TCTTTTCGGTAAAGGAATAGGTGATTATCTCGTTTTCTCCGACTTTTCTGTGAAGCTCAAACGGCATTGCTATATGGCAGTCTTCTTCGAGGATGTATTTTTCAAGTTCTTTTTCTGTTTGAGCCTTATATATGCTAGACATATTACTCAAAACTTTGTTTTCTTCAACTTTAATTGAATCAAGTTTCCTTTCATCTTGTTTCAAGGTTTTAACTTCAACAATTTGTTTGGTCTCAACAACTTGTTTTGTAGTTTTGGTTGCAACTTCACCAATTGTTTTGTTTTTTTCAATAATTTGAGTTTTATGTTTACGTTTTTTGTTTTTAGCTTCAACAATTTCATTTAAAACATCTTTAAAAGTGAAAGGTTTATTGCCTTCAAGGGCAAGATTTGCTTTTTCCGATGTGTCAAGCAAATATGGACTTGACAAAACGATACGTTTTTTGTTCCACCAAAGTGCATAACTTATTCTTCTTTTTAAAGCTTTAAGCGTTTTGTTATATTTTTTTTGCTTTTTTGGAAGTTTGCTTAAATCTTTTTCTCTGCTATAAGCTTTTTGAGCTTTTTTTACGGCCTTAACTTTTCTTACCATTGCTCTTTGTTCAGCTTTCTGAGATTTACTTAAACTGACAAAAGTTATAGCACTAGCGACAACAAATATTATAACCCATGTTTGAGGCTTAACCAAAGCAGATTCAAGGAATCTTGGCATATATTGGAAGAATTCAATTATTTTCCCCATACTTCTCCTTTTACAACAAAACGTCGTGTTTTTCTTATTTTTGCAGGGGCAACTAAATTGCCCCTCGCACAATTTATATGTTAAATTATATTACTAAATGTATTTTTTGTCAATACTAAATTTTAAAATATTTTTCTATAATTTCAGTATTTTTAATTAAGTTATTCAAAATCGTGAGACTCAACGCCTTCAATTATTGGCAAGTTTGTAAGATGTGGATATATTCTGTCTTTAAGTTCCCACGCAGAATCAAATCCGTATGCAGCAAATGTTGATCTTATCATGTTTGTTTCATCAAGTGGATCAGGTTTTGCTTGATCAAGAGTTTGCAATCTTTTAACGTTCATTTGTCTGCTGTCATTAAATGAAGTTATTTCTGGCGAATCATCGTATGAACAATCACTTGTTTCAACCCAAATAACATTGTTTCCATAACCTGTGTCACGGTCGGTTCTCACAAAAGATGTTTCTTTTCTGTAATCCATTGTGCAGTCATATCTGTTGTGATGAACATTCCAAGATGTGTTTGAGTTGTTTTCAAATGTGCATATAGAGAAAAGTTGACCAAATTCGCCATAAACACTATCTTCTCCAAACCAACGATTATATGCATAATATTCGTTTACGTTACAGAATCCTGCTGAATGACCTACACCATTCATAGTGTTCAAAATGTGTGAACCAGCAAAACAGTTAAACATTTTTGCGCCAATATAAAGTTTTCCAGCAAGCCCTGCAATTTCAGCACCTTTAATTACAGTTTTATATGCAACTTGAAGTCCGCCGTTTTCTTCGTCAATTTTATATTCATTTGCACAACCAATTTGGTTAAATTCAGTTTTTCCATAAAGTTCACAAACAAGCCCTGATGCAATATATCCAGTGATGCTTCCACCAAGGAATTTATTACGTGTTATTTCTGCCACATTTGCTGAAATTAATGTGTCACTTTTAGAATAAGCAACAATTCCACCAACTTCGCCATATTTTGAAAATTCATTCATGGCAACATCGGTTTCAAGCAAATAGTTATAATCAACCAAATAGAAGTTTGCAGCACAAATTCCACCAACACAATATTTAACATTAGAGAAATTCTTTTTGAAATCATAGTCAAGGTCTGCATCAAATTCTGTTTTGATTAAACTATCTTTAACGATACTTGTTGAAACGCCACAATTTTTGATTGTTGCAGTTGATGAGCTGTTTGCAGCACCATTTAATCCTGCAATTCCACCAACAAAACGTTGAGCATCTTCTTTAACTTGGCCGTCTTCAACTAGGCACTTAGAAACAATATTTTGATTAATAACCTTGCAACCATCAATTGTTCCCATATTTTTTCCTGCAATTCCGCCAACGCTGTATGAAGCAATAACATTAATTTTTTCTGGGTTTTTTGCATCTTGAGTTACAGTGCAATTTCTTATTGTTCCTTCATTGTTTGCAACAACAGCCCCAGCATAGCTTGCTCCTTCGCCAATTGTGATATCTTTGATTGTTAAGTTTTGAATTAAAGCATTAACACTTGTGTTTGCAAACAAACCAGCACAACCTTTTGATTTTGAAATCACTGAAGTTGAAATGATAATTCCTGTTAAAGTTTTATTATTTCCTTCAAAAGTCCCATTAAATGGCCTTACTGTGCCAATAGGAGAAATTTCACCAATAACTTCAGCACTGTTAAAATCATCAGCAAGTTTAAAGAAGCTGTTTGCTGCTTCTTGAGCAAGAGCAATTTGACTTGCGTCAGTTCCATTATAGTTTATTAAAGCAATTTTTTCTCGAAGTTCTTCTGCATTATGAATTAAACTTGGGTCATTAATTGTGTTAAGTTCATCAGGAACATTAGCTCCGTTTTTGTTCAAAACAGGATAAATGTCTTCTGTTCCAACAAGCCAAACATTAACAAAATCCCAAGCAACAAGGTCTGTGCCTTGATTTTGAATTTTTGAAACAAATGAAACTAAACTTTTTGTTTCTATATTTCCAAGACTATCTTTAGGGAATTGCGCATAAAATCCTCTGAAATTTATTCTTTTTGTTTTGTTAATATCAGTGTCAACATTAACAAATTCAGGAGTGAATGTGTGATTTGCAAGTTCTTGAACTTTGCTTGAACCAGCACTTGTTTCTGTGTATAGACCCATTAAATTGTTATAAGACTCAGCCGAAATTTCATTGTTTAAACCAACAATTTTGCCTGCTTTAACAGTTGTTTCATCAATTCCTTCGGCAATTTCAACACTGCCAAGAATATAACAGTTTTTTATTGTTGCGCATTTACTTTCGCCAAAATATGTAACCAAGCCAACAAGCCCACCAACATTAGAATTTCCGCTTATTGTTTTTACACTGCTATTTTCTGCAACTCTTACATAACTGTTGATGATAATTCCGCCTTCATTTTTCCCAACAAGACCACCAATATTTTCTGTTCCAATAACAGAAATATTGCTAAAACAACGGTCAACTCTTCCAATATTTGAGTTTGAATATCTAACAATTCCACAAACACCACCAACACTAGCACCTGTTGATAATGTTGATTGAACTTGACCATCAATAACATAACAACGAGTGATTGTTCCGTTATTTTCGCCCGCAATTGCACCAGCGCTTGCAAATTGTCCGTTTATGTTTGGATTTGAAATTGTCAAGTTTGAAACCACACCAGTTTCTGCAATTTTTGCAAACAACCCAGCATTTTCAACACCGTCGGCGCTTTCAATTTTTAAGTTTTTGATTGAATAGCCATTTCCATTAAATGAACCACTAAAACCAACACCGTCATTAATAAGCGGAGTGAATGACTCAGACAAACTGATATCTTGCATTAAAATATAGTTTGAACTTGATTTGAACACGCCACTTCCAATGTTTTTAAGGCCATTTTCACTGTCAACGAAATATGGCGCAGATTTAGACCCATTACCAACACTAACTTCAATATAAACAGGGGCAATATCGCCTTTTTTAACTTTAATTTCAATTACAGCAGCACCACCTTCTTGCGCTTGGAAAGAATTAAAGCCATAACCTTCAGCTTTTGCCAAAATGTTTGGATTTAATGAACTAATTATTAATTCATTGCCAACTTTTGCATTTTTAAGTTTTGCATCAACTTCCAAAACATCGCCTTCGTTCATATAAACATAAGGTTCCATGTTTATAACTAATTCTTCGTTATCTCTAACAAAATACCAAACTGTAACACCCAAACTTACTGTTACAATTAAGATTAAACAAAAAACTATAAACTTTTTCATAATTTTCTCCTATTTAATTTTTTAAATTATAAAACAAATTTATAGTCTTGTCAATATCTAATTTTTAAAAATTTTGATTAACTCAGTTTTGAAAATTATTTTATTTTCTGCGAAAAAATAAACTTAAAATTTTCAAAGAGTCTATGTCTAGATTGTTAATTTTTTTTAAAATTTCAATAACTTCTTTA
>CAJMEO010000058.1 GCA_905212505.1 uncultured Christensenella sp. | reverse complement strand
AAAGATTGTATAGAAAAGAAATAAAATTATTTTCATAATAAAATTTTGTTAAAAGGAAAAGTTATGAATATTGAAGAAAGAAATAAAAAATATAACGAATATGTAAGCAAAAAGTCGCCACAAAGCAAGAAATTCCCGTCACTATTCAACGCTTTTTGGGTGGGAGGACTTATTTGTTGCATTGGTCAAGGATTTTACGATTTACTTGCGTTTTTAAATCCCAAATTAAATGATATGCAACTAACAACATATATGCTTGTGATATTAATTTTTTTATCAACCTTTTTAACTGCACTTGGGCTTTACGACAACATTGGAACTTTTGCTGGCGCTGGCTCAATAATTCCAATCACAGGATTTGCCAATTCAATTGCAAGCCCAGCGTTAGAATATAAAAAGGAAGGTTTAATTTTCGGACTTTGCGTTAAAATGTTCACTGTTGCAGGCCCTGTTATTGTTATGGGAACAGTTAGTTCAATAATTGTTGGAATAATTTACTTTTTTATATAAAAAAATTCTAAAATCTTCACTATTTTTCTCTTTTTGCACTTAAATTTTAAACAAATTATTACAATATAAATTAGAATATATTTTTTATTGACAATTTTTTTTTAATTACTATAATAGAAAGGGTGGTGGAATTCAAGAAGAAGCCCCAAGTTTGGGAGTTCCTGTTTTGGTTATGCGTGACACAACTGAAAGGCCAGAAGGCATAGAAGCTGGCACGTTGAAACTTGTTGGAACAAACGAAGAAACAATATACAAAGAATTTAAAAATTTGCTTTTGAACAAAGAAGATTATGAAAAAATGAGCAAAGCTTCCAACCCTTATGGAGATGGTCATGCTTGCAAAAGAATTGCAGATATTTTGGAAGAAAAACTTTAATTGAAGCTTCTATACATGTTGTATAGAAACTTTTTTTTTGTTAAAAATTATTTTCTATGAGAAAAGAATATCAGTCAAAACAAACAATAATTTTTAAAAATAAACCCAAAATTATTGGGAATTATGCCTTGGTTGGAAAAAAAGAAGGCGAAGGAAATTTTAAAGATTATTTTGACCATATATTAAAAAATGATTTGTTTGGCGAAAAAAGTTTTGAGAAGGCCGAAAAGAAAATGCTTCAAACTGCAATTTGGGGGGCAATAAATAAAGCAAAACTAAAACCCAGTCAAATTGATGTTTTGGTGGCAGGAGATTTAATGAACCAAATAATATCCTCAAGTTTTTCGGCTCGCGACTTAAATTCAGCTTTTTTGGGATTATATGGCGCATGTTCAACAATGTCAGAAAGTTTGATTATTGGCGGCATGTTGATTGATGGCAAATATTCAGAAAATGTTGCCTGTGCAACTGTAAGCCATTTTTCTTCTGTTGAAAAGCAATATAGATACCCTTTGGAACTTGGCAATCAACGACCACCAGTAAGTCAGTGGACAGTTACAGGCAGCGGTTGTACAATTTTAAGTTCTAAAGGAAGCAATGTTTGTTTAAGTTCTGCAACACTAGGAAAAGTTACTGATTTTGGCATTACCGATGCAAACAACATGGGGGCCGCGATGGCACCAAGCGCAATGTCAACGCTTGTTAGCCACTTTAAAGAAACAAAAACAAAGCCATCAAGTTATGACCTTATCGTGACCGGAGACCTTGGCAAACTTGGCAGTGAAATATTACTTGACCTTATGGAAAAGGAAGGCTTTCCGCTTGGTGAGAACTACAACGATTGTGGGCAAATGATTTTTTCAAAAAAACAAAAGGTTTATCAGGGTGGAAGTGGTGCTGGATGCAGTGCAAGTGTGTTAAATGCCTATATAATTCCTAAACTTCAAAAAGGAGAATTAAAAAAAGTTCTGTTTTGTGCAACCGGTGCACTTTTAAGTCCGCTTTCAACTCAGCAAGGTGAAAGCATCCCCGGAGTTTGTCATGCTGTTGAAATTGTTAAGGAGGATAATTAATAATGTGGTTAACTTATTTACAAGTTTTTTTGGTTGGAGGAACAATTTGCCTTATTGGGCAAATATTGATTTTAAAAACCAAAATGACCTCTGCCAGAATTTTAGTTTTGTTTTTGCTTATTGGGGTGGTGTTGGAAGCATTTGACCTTTATGACCCACTTGTAGAGTTTGGAAAAGCGGGCGCAACTGTGCCAATTATGGGTTTTGGAAGAACTTTAGCAAAAGGTGTGATTAATTCGGTCACGTCAACAGGCGTTATGGGAATTTTTACCGGTGGATTGGCTGCAACGGCAACAGGAATTGGAGCAGCAGTGTTTTTTAGTTTTATCTTTGCTTTAATATTTAACAGTCACACAAAAAGGTCATAAAACTTTAAGTTGATTTTTGCATAGTAGTTTGCATAGTATTTTAATATTTAAAAAAATAGTTATATAAAAATAACTTTTTGAAAACTGTTATAAAAATATTAATTCAGAAAAAATAGAAATTTGATATTGACAAAAAAAATGTTTATGTTATACTTTTTGCATGAAAACAATTATTTTTGACTTTGACGGAACACTGACAAAACAAAATCAAAACATTTGGAAACTTCTTTGGTCAGAACTTGGTTATAAAACCGACAAAACTTCACTTTATTCAAAATTGTATGTTGAGCATGTTATAAAGAAAACTATAACGCGCGAGCAATGGTTTAATTTAACCGCTTTGGCATTCAAAAAAAATGGCATGAGCATTGAAACATTAAATCATGTTTCAAGCAAAATTGAACTTATTGATGGTGCAAAAGATTTTGTAAAATCGCTTTTCAATGCCGGATTTTCTTTGCATATTGTAAGTGGCTGCATAACTCAAACAATTGAAAATGTTTTGGGAGATTTAACAAAATATTTCACTCATATAGAGTCTAACACTGCAGTTTTTGATGAAAGTGGCAAATTAAAAAAATTTATTGCAACACCTTTTGACTATGCCGGCAAAGCAGAGTATGTTAAAAATTTGATGATAAAAACAAATTCAAACGCAAGCGAAGTTGTTTTTGTTGGAAATGGGGATAATGACGAATGGGTGCATCTTGCTGGCTGTAAAACAATTTGCATCAATGCTGATAACACAAACTCAAACAACAAAACAATTTGGAACGAAAAAATAGACAATTTAAAAAGTTTGGATGAGTTATCAAACGTTTTTAATTTTTAACTAATTAAAAAAATAAAAATTAAAACTCATATTTTTGAAACAAATAAAATGAAAAAATTTATAAACGATCCATTTGACTTCGTCGAAGAGCTGACAGAAGGCATTATTCATGCACATCCTGATTACTATAGAGCTGAGAACGGCGATTTGCGCGTTATTGTTCGTCAGGATGCTCCGGTAAAGGGAAAAGTTGCGATAGCAACAGGCGGGGGGAGTGGTCATCTCCCAGTATTTATGGGTTACGTTGGTAAAGGTCTTGCTGATGGCGCTTGTATCGGTAACGTCTTTTCTTCTCCTTCGGCAGGTCAAATGAAACGGGTAACTAAGGCTATTGATAGCGGAGCGGGTGTTCTTTACTTGTACGGTCGCTATCAGGGTGATATGATGAATTTTAATTCTGCCGCCGAGGAAAGCAAACAGAATGGTATCCGGGTTGAAACAGTTGTAGTTTCCGATGATATTGCTTCCGCTTCCCGTGAAAAGCACAATGAGAGACGTGGCGTTGCTGGGATCTTTTTCGCATATAAGATCGCTGGTGCTATGGCAGAGGAAATGGCTAGTCTTGATGAGGTAAAACGTGTTGCACAGAAAGCGGTTGATAACACCCGTAGTTTGGGTGTTGCTCTAGGACCGTGTACTATCCCTCTTGTTGGAAAACCTAATTTTGAGATCTCGGATGACGAGATGGAGATTGGCATGGGGATTCATGGTGAACAAGGTGTCGAACGGTTGAAAATGCGTACCGCTGATGAAATTGCGACCACCCTGGTTGACAGAGTTGTCAATGACTTGCCGTTTGTGGTGGGTGATGAAGTTGCTGTTTTGGTTAACAGCCTTGGCGCCACACCACTGGAAGAGCTTTATGTTTTGTATCGCAAGATTGATGAGTTGCTGCGGGAAAAGGGCCTTGTTTTGCACAAACCTTATGTTGGTAGATATGCGTGCTCCATGGAAATGCAGGGTATGTCGCTGTCTCTGATGAAGCTGGATGACGAGTTAAAGCGGTTGTTGGATGCCCCCGCAGATTCTCCTTTCTTTAAGCAGTTTTGAGGTATAGATATGAAGACAGCAATTACAAT
>CAJMEO010000057.1 GCA_905212505.1 uncultured Christensenella sp. | reverse complement strand
ATAGTATTTAATTACATAATATTGTAACAAATATTATGATTTTTGAATTGAAATTTTTATGGAAGAGATGCTTTTGTACGTGCTTATAATTATTTATCTAATATAGATAAAAATTCTAATAATTATGGTATGATTGGGTATAAAACTGCTAATACATTAACTGAAAATGGCTCTGTTAAAAGAGGAATCTGTGAGACTAAAGATAATGGATATTTAATTAAGATTACTGAAAGTAAAGTGCATAGAGAGAATGGTACTATTATTGCAGAACCTCTTAGTGGTGATAAAGCCTTCACAGTAAGTGATGATACTACCGTTAGTATGAATTTCTTATTATTTACACCAACAATTTTTAATTACATAGAAGAATTATTTCCTAAGTTTTTTGAAGATAATAAGGATAATTTATTAACTAGTGAATACTTAATACCGGAAGTACTTAGTTCTTTAATTGTTAGTGGCAAAGCTAGTTGTAAGGTTAGTTTAACTACCGCTAATTGGTATGGTGTTACATATAAAGAAGATACTCCTTCGGTAAAAAATGCTATTAAAAATTTAATTTCTAATGGAGAGTATGAAGAGAATATTTGGAAGTAATTATGTTAAATTATGTTATTTACAAAAATCTATTTAATTTTTAATTCTTATTTGGTATAATTAAGGTGTAAGAAAGGATGATGTATATGAAATACAATATTCGTGGAGACAAAATGATAGTTACAGATGCTATCAAAGATTACACTGAAAACAAACTAAGTAGACTTGAAAAATATTTTAAGGATGATGATATTACCGCTAATGTTCTTACAAGAGTAAGAGGTAATGCTCAAATAGTAGAAGTTACTATTCCTACTAGTAAGTTTATTCTAAGAAGTGAAGAAGAAAATGATGATTTATATGCTGCTATTGATTTAGTAACAGATAAATTGGAAAGACAAATAAGGAAGAATAAAACTAGATTGAATAGAAGCACTAAGGAGAGTGTTAAAGAATTTAATTTTGATTATGAAATAGAGACTAACGATGAAGATGCTAAAGAAAAAATCGTTAAAAGAAAAAATATAGAGAACACATTATAATAACCCCGAAGGTTAGGAATATTGTGTTCTTTTTTTAAATTTCAAAGATATTCACCTTTAACTGTTTATAATTTATTTCGTTTTTATTTTAAAATAAAAGCTAAATATGTTATAATAAAAATATGGGAATTTTAATTGTTATTTTGATTATGTTAATAATAACTTTAATATGTGTTGTGTCTAGTATTATAATTTTTGCAAAAAAGAATAATGGAGGCATGGTTGTTAGCACAAACACTGAAGAAGTTAATAAACTTAATTTTGAAATTCAAAAATTAACAAGTGTGGTGTCGGCATATAATCAAACCATAACAGAAATAATAAAAAGTTATAGTGAATCTACAATTAAAAGTTTAAATAGCATAAGTGATAATCAGTTTGAACGTTTAGATAATTTAAATAAAAGATTGTTTGACTTAACTCAAAATTTAGAAAACAAACTTGAAAGAAATAGTAATGTGCTTGAATTGGGGCTAACAAATTTGCGACAAAATAATGAGCAAAAACTTGAACAAATGCGTCAAACGGTGGATGAAAAACTTAATGAAAGTTTGGAAAAACGTTTGAATGAAAGTTTTAATTTGATATCAGAAAGATTAGAGAACGTCAGTGCGGGTCTTGGAGAGATGCGAAGTTTGGCAGGAAGTGTTGGAGATTTAAAAAAGGTGCTAACAAACGTAAAAACTCGTGGAACTTTTGGCGAAATTCAGCTTGGAAATTTGCTTGAACAAATGCTTGCGCCAAATCAATATAAAGCAAATGTAACAATTAAAGATGATAAAAGAGTTGATTATGTTATAGTTTTGCCCGGTAAAAACGAGAGTGAAGTGTTGCTTCCAATAGATGCAAAATTTCCAATAGAAGATTATACTAAAATTTTGGATGCTGAAAATTCAAATGATATTTCGTCTATACAAATAATGCAAAAAGCACTTGAAAAAAGAATTAAAGAAGAAGCGAAAAAGATCAATGAAAAATATATATTTGTGCCCAAAACAACAGATTTCGCAATTATGTATTTGCCGCTAGAAGGCTTGTATGGCGAAGCCATTAAACGAACAGGTTTGATTGAGCAATTGCAAAGAGATTATCGAATTATTGTTTGTGGCCCAACAACACTATCAGCATTACTAAATAGTTTACAAATGGGTTTTCAAACATTGGCAATAGAAAAACGTTCAAGCGAAATTTGGAATTTGCTTTCAACTTTTAAAAAAGAATTTGTTACTTTTGTTGATTTGTTAACTAAAACACAAAAGAAAATTGATGAAGCAAGCGGAACTATTAGCGACGCAACCAAAAAGACACAAAAAATTCAAAAACAACTAAACAAAGTTGTTTTGCTTGATAATAACATTGAAATACTAAATGAAAATCAAACCGATGAGCATGATGATTAATTATTAAGTTAAAAATATAGGCAAAATCGCCTATATTTTTTTGTAAATAAAAATTAATATTTTTCACATACTATCATTAGGAGTGAAAATGTATGAAAACAAATAAAATATTAAACGTTTTGGTAACAATAACATCTATAATTTTAATTGCTTTATTAATCGCTTTATTTGTGCAAACAATTCAAGCAAATAAAATCAATAGTCAGGCATTTAAACATAATGTTGTCATTGGTGGGGTGAATGTTAAGGGGTTGACAAAATTGCAAGCTAAAAACAGAATATCCGAAACATTAGATGATAAAATTAAAAATTTAGAAATAACTTTAAGATATAAAGATAAGGAATGGAAATATAATTCAAGTGACCTTAAAGTTTCGAATAATATCCACACAATAGTTGAAGATGCATATAAATATACCGAACTTCAAAGTGATGCTAAAAAAAATATAAAGTTAATCACAAGCCAAGGATATAACTATGATATTGCTTTTAACCATATTTTTGTTGATTTTAAAGATAAAATTGCAGAAATTAAATCTGAAATTGAGGTTTTGCCAACAAATAGTGAAGTTGAATTTTTGCCCGACACAAAACAAATTTTTAACATAACAAAATGTCATAGCGGATTGAAGCTTGATGAAGAAGGGTTATACAAAGATATTGAAGAACAATTTAAAATTACAAATGATATCAATGTTGAACTTAAAACTATTGAGGTTAAGCCCGAAATTTGTGAAGATTACTATAATGACAAATTGAGTTTGCTTGGTGAATTTTCAACGGATTTGTCAACAAGCAAGGGTGGAAGAAAGCATAATGTTGCTTTAGCATTAAGCAAATTTAATGGAAGAGTTATTAAACCTAATGAAGAAGTAAGTTTTAATAACGTAACCGGGCCTCAAACCGAAGAGACTGGCTATGAAAGTGCAATAGTGATTGTTAATGGTCAATATGTTGAAGGTGTTGGCGGGGGAATATGTCAAGCCTCAACAACGCTATACAACGCTTTGCTTTTAAGCGGTGCCGAAATAGATGAAGTTCATAAACATACATTGCCTGTTGGATATGTTGAATTAAGTTTGGATGCAATGGTTAATGAAGGCACAGCAGATATGCGATTTAAAAATATAAGTGACCAGCCGATTTATATTCAGGCTTATGTTGAAAAAGACCGTGCATATGCAAAAGTGTATGGAAAACCTCTTGAAAACGGCATTTCTTTTAAACGAAGTGTTGAATATGTCAGAACAATTCCTCATGGAGGTGATAAAATTATTCAAGACACAAATGGCGATTATGCAGGCAAGGTGACATATAAAGGGGAATTTTATAGGCTTAGTTATCCAAAAGAGGGATATGAGGCAAAAGGATTTTTGGAAAAATATATTAATGGAGAATTTGTTAGCAAAGAAATGATTCGCCATGAAATTTACGAACCAAAACAAGGACTTGTTGTTGAAGGTGTAAAAGAGCCTCCTAAGGATGCCGAAGTCGAATCTGATGTGCAAGTTATTCCTCCACAAATGGAAGTGGAAACAATAAGCCAGTTTGAAGCAAACGCTACTGGATATGAGTTATAATTTTAAAATAAAATGTATACAAACTATTGCATAAATATAATTTTAAATTAAATCCAATGTGGAAAAGTGGATAATTTATGTATATAAATTAACAAAATTGCATAAATTCACGTTAAATTTTAGAGTTTTTATAAATATTCATTGAAATTAATAAATATTTAATGTGCAAATGTGGATAACTTCTGTGATTTTTCGAACAACCCTTTAAAAATAAAGGAATTT
>CAJMEO010000056.1 GCA_905212505.1 uncultured Christensenella sp. | reverse complement strand
ATTACATTAAGCATCCATCTGATTTATTAAGCGTAGGTGACATAGTAGATTGTTACGTAATAGCGATTGATAAAGATAAAGAAAAAGTGTCATTATCGCTAATAAAAGAATAAATTAAAAGAACTAGTAAATGGAATTGTTTTTAATATAAACTTTTAAAGGGACAATAGTGTATCCTTTAACTTCAGTTTTTTTTCGAATTTTTTCAATCTCGTTCTTTGTTAACAATAATTTTCTTATTCGCTTTTCGTCAGGAGCCAAACTTGAATTTGAATTTTCATAGTTTTTTATATAAGCATTTTTCAAGAAAAGTTCACCATCTTTTAGTGTTATATAACTTTCCACAATACTCATATGTCCGCTTTTTACTGATTTAACTTCACTTCCAACAAGCACAATGCCGGCTTCAAATGTGTCTTCAACAAAATATTCAAAATATGCTTTTTTGTTTGTTTGAATTAAGTCCATCACAAAGTTTCTTCCTTAAAAAGTTTTTTACAATCTTTGCAACTAATAAAATTAAAGTTAATTTTTCTGTCTTCAACATTTACATTTGCAACTTTAATTTTGATATTGTCGCCAATCGTGAATTTTGTTGAAGGTCCCACCAAAGTTAATTTTTTATCAATAAAGTTATAAGTTCTGTCTGGAAGATTTTCAACATGCACAAAACCTTCACAAGTGTTTTCAAGTTCAACATAAATTCCATGTTCTGTAACACCTGAGATCACCCCGTCAAAAATTTCACCTTCGTGCTGTTTCATAAATCTTGCCTTAAAATATTCGTCAACTTGAATTTCAGCTTTATCACTTATTGATTCTCTTTCGCTTGACTGCATTGCACTTTTGTTAACAAATGCTTTTAATTCTTTTAGTTTTTCTGGTGTTAATGTTTTGTGCAAACTTTCTTTTATAATTCTGTGAATCGTCAAATCTGGGTATCTTCTTATTGGAGAAGTAAAATGACAATAATATTGAGCGCCAAGGCCAAAATGCCCCATGCAAACCGAACTGTATTTTGCTTTTTGCATTGAACGAAGCAAAACTTTGTTAACTGAAAGCTGTTTTTCTTTTGGAATAGAAGCTATAAATTTTTGAATTCTCTTTGGCGAAATATTTTCTAAATCTCCATTAAAATTTAATCCCAAACTTTGAGCAAATTCTTGAAACCCCTCAAGTTTTTCAAGATCGGGTTTTTCATGAACACGATAAACAAAAGGGATGTGACGATTTTCAAACTCTTTTGCAACAGTTTCATTTGCTATTAACATGAAACTCTCAATAATTCTATCTGCAATTGTGTTTGGTCGTTTTTCAAAGCGCTCAATTTCGAGTTTTTCATTTAAAATAATTTTAGGTTCGGGAATTTCAAAATTTAAGCATCCACGTGTTTCTCTAACTTTTTCAAGTTTTAGTGCTAATTTTTTCATTTTTAGCAAATCTTCAACCAAAAAGTTATATTTTTCACATAATTCTTGGTCGCCTTCAAGCATTTTTGCCACTTTTGTGTATGTCATTCTTGCTTTGCTTTTTATAACGCTTTCACATATCTTGTGAGAGATAACTTGACCATCTTTATTAATCTTCATTAAACAAGATAATGTTAATCTGTCCACCCCTTCCTTTAACGAACAAATTTCATTTGAAAGTTGCTTTGGAAGCATTGGGAATACGGCATTTGGAAAATATGTGCTTGTTCCACGCTTAAACGCTTCAGCATCAAGAACACTGCCATAAGGAACATATTCGCCAACGTCGGCAATATGAACACCAAGCAAAACATCGCCATTTCCAAGATCTTCAATTGAAATTGCATCATCAAAATCTCGAGCATCTTCGCCATCAATAGTAAATGTGTTAAGATGTCGCAAATCAAGCCTTTTTTTTATGTCTGATTCATCAATTATTGTTTTAACTTTGTCTGCCGAAAGCAAAACCTCTTTCGGAAATTCTTCATAAAGTTCAAAATCTCTCACAATAGACAAAACATCAACATTAATTGGATTGTCGGAAAGCAAAATCTCAATTATTTTTCCTTCAGGATGTTTATTGTCGTGCTTAGTTAACTTAACAACAACTTTATCCCCCTTTTTCGCCCCCAACAAATTGTCTTTATTTGCCTGAGTGTTTAGTTTGATTGTGATATCATTTGTTCTTTTGCTGTCTGGAGAAACCATTGCAAAATTTTTTGTTACAGAAACAACTTTTCCAACAACAACATTTAAACCTCTTGATAAAATTTTAATTACCTTTCCATCAGGTTTATCTTCAGAAGAATTAAAATTTTTTTGAACATACACCCTGTCATTTTGCATTGCGCCATTTAAAGCAGACACAGGAATAAAGATATCTTTTTCATCGGAATCTGTTGGTATGAAAAAGCCATAACCTGCTTTGGTTATGGTTATTTTTCCTTCCAAAATGCCAACCTTCTTGCTTGTTGCAATTTTCTTTTTGCTTGTGTTGATAAGTTTTCCACTTTCAAGCAAGTTGTCAATTTCATTTTTTATTTTAAGTTCACTTTCTTGATTTAATTCACTTAAAAATTTTATAACTTGATTGTAATTTTGATAATTTAAATTATTTTCATCTATTTGCTTTAATAAATCCATTATTTCTCCTAATTATTATAGTGGTGGGTAAATCAAAATAGTTACGAAATAAAGCACAGCACAAACACCTGTTATAATTGAAGAAATAATTAATAATTTTTTTAGTCTGCCTTCTCTTGTTGAGCCCTTATTTTGAGAATAAAAACTTTCATAACTATTTCCAGTGATTACGTTTGTTCCACCTTCTGCATTACTTTCAGTGGCCAAACAAATGATAATTACAGTTACTGCGCACACAAGCATTAAGATAACAAAAATGCTTCTTAAAATTGGCATTGATGTTGTAATCCATGGTGAACGAGTTGTGTCTAATAATAAATTTAACATAATTTCTCCTTAAAACTTTTATAATACGATATACAAAACTGAGAGTAGCATTGAAACAAGCATTAAAATCATCCAACCAATTTTTAAGCCAGGTTTATCTTTTGGTTGATTTTTCACAGCAAAATAAAATGCAACAATTGCAGCACAAATGAAACCGGCCGAAATTGAAATTCTAATGCCCATATCTAAATTTCTTATTAATGTGTTTATAATGTTATTTATAAATGTGCTAAGAAATAGCATACATCCCCCTTTTAGTAGTAATTATTTTAAACTAATTTTTGTGTTTTGTCAATATTTATTTGCAATTAGGTTGATATTCTATCAAACTTGTTTCAGTAAACTCTTTTGGGGGCTTTATTTTTAGCAAATCAAGAATGGTTGGGCTGACATTTGCGAGTTTTCCGTTTTTTATTAAATTGTATTTTTGATTGTCAACAACAATAAAAGGCGCATCGCTTTTGGTGTGGGATGTGCAAACTTCACCGTTTTTATATCTCATAATATCAGCATTCCCGTGGTCTGCCGTTATCAAAACAATATAGTTTTTTTGTTTTAAATCTTCAACCAAAACACTTAAATTTTTATCTAAGAACTCTAAACTCTCAATTGTTTTTTCATAATTTCCTGTATGCCCTAACATGTCAGCGTTTGGAAAATTTACCAAAATAAAGTCATAATCTTGTTTTTTGGTCTCTTCGCTTATTTTTTCTGTTATTTGTTTTGTTTTCATTAAAGGCTTTTCGGCGAAATTTTCAACTTTATCCCCAGCAATAATAATTCGATTTTCGCCTTTGAATGGTCTTTCGTTTAACAAATTAAAAAAATAAGTAACATGTGCATATTTTGTTGTTTCACTAATTCTTAATTGTGTTTTATGATTTTTTTCAAGAACTTCACTCAAACAATTTTTATCGTTTTCTTCTTCAAAAATAACTTTTACCTTATCTTTAAATTTTTCATCATAAGACACAAAGGAATATAAATTGTTATATCCATTTTCAATCAGTCTTTCAAAAATTTGCCTTGCTCTGTCGCTTCTAAAATTAAAACATAAAATGACATCATTTTTGCAAACTTTATAGTTTTTGTCAATTAAAATGCTTGGTCTAATAAATTCATCAGTTATATTTTTCTCATAACTGATATTAATTGCTTCTTTTATGCTTTTAAATTTATTTTCACTTTCATATTCTGTTAAAATTTTTAAAAATTTTTCAGTTCGGTCAAAATTTTTTTCTCTGTCCATCGCATAAAATCTTCCACAAACTGAAATCACTTTTCCAACGCCAAGATTTTTTATGAAATTGTTTAATTTTGTTAAAAATTTAATTCCGCTGTGAACATCTGTATCTCTTCCAT
>CAJMEO010000055.1 GCA_905212505.1 uncultured Christensenella sp. | reverse complement strand
TAATATTATATATATTTTTGATTAAGAGGCAGTTATGGCATACGAACACAGAAAAATAGAAGCAAAATGGAAAAAATATTGGGAAGAAAATCAAACATTTAAAACCGATGTTTGGGATTTTTCAAAGCCTAAATTTTATGCTCTTGATATGTTTCCATATCCATCTGGGGCAGGGCTTCATGTTGGCCATCCAGAAGGATACACGGCAACAGATATAGTTTCAAGAATGAAAAGAATGCAAGGATATAATGTTCTTCACCCAATGGGATATGATAGTTTTGGTCTTCCTGCCGAACAATATGCAATAGATACTGGCAACGACCCTAATGAATTTACTGAAAAAAATATTGAAATTTTCACAAACCAACTTAAAAATATTGGGTTGTCTTATGATTGGAACAGAGAAGTTCGAACAAGTGACCCGAAATTTTATAAGTGGACTCAATGGATTTTCAAACAAATGTATCTTGATGGCCTTGCAAAATGTGTTGAAATGCCAGTAAATTTTTGTGAAGAACTTGGATGCGTTTTGGCAAATGATGAAATTGTTGATGGAAAAAGCGAAAGAGGAGGCTACCCTGTTGTTAAAAAGAATATGAAACAATGGGTTATAGACATGCCAAAATATGCCGATAAACTTTTGAAAGGACTTGATGAAGTTGATTGGCCAGAATCAACAAAACTTATGCAAAAAAACCGTATTGGAAAGAGTGAAGGCGTTGAAGTTGATTTTGATATTGTTGGTGGTGGAAAATTTTCAATTTTCACAACTTGCATAGAAACAATCTATGGAATAACCTTCATGGTTATGGCGCCAGAGAGTAAGATGGTTGACACACTTAAACCAAGAATAAAAAATTGGGAAGAAGTTGAAAAATATAGGCGTGAAACCGAAAAGTTGAGTGATTTGGAAAGAACTGACCTTAATAAAGGAAAAAGTGGTGTTAAACTTGAAGGTGTTATGGCAATAAATCCAATAAATGGCAAACAAGTTCCAATATTCTTGGGCGACTTTGTTTTGGCAAGTTATGGAACTGGGGCAGTTATGGCTGTGCCTTCTCATGATCAACGAGATTTTGAATATGCAAAAGTTCACAATATTGAACTTATTCAGGTTATTTCTGGCAGAGATTGCTCTGAAAAAGCATTTGAAAAACAAGACTATCTTGGAAAGGGTTGCAAACTTATTAACAGTGAAGAGTTTTCAGGTCTTACCGTTGAAGAAGCAAAAAAAGCAATCACTGATAAGCTTGTTAAAATGAACAGGGCAAGGAAAACTGTTAATTATAAACTAAGAGATTGGATTTTTGCTCGTCAGCGCTATTGGGGCGAACCTGTTCCAATTGTGCATTTTGAAGATGGCTCTACATGTGCTGTTGATGATGAAGATTTGCCACTTGTTCTTCCAAAAGTTGCCGATTATAAGCCAGCAAAAGACGGTAGTAGTCCGCTTGCAAAAAATACCGACTGGGTTAATATAAATTATCATGGAAAACCAGCCAAACGAGAAACAAACACCATGCCAGGAAGTGCGGGATCTAGTTGGTATTATTTAAGATATATTGACCCACACAATGATAAAGAATTTGCAAATTTTGAACTTCTAAAACACTGGATGCCGGTTGATTTGTATGTTGGTGGGCCAGAACATGCAGTTGGGCACTTGTTATATTCAAGAATGTGGAATAATTATCTTTATGACAAAGGTCTTGTTCCAACAAAAGAACCTTTCAAAAAACTTGTTCATCAAGGCATGATTTTGGGTGCCAACGGAATTAAAATGGGCAAACGTTATCCTGAGTTTGTTGTTGACCCAAACACTATTGTCACAAAATATGGTGCCGACACATTAAGACTTTATGAAATGTTTATGGGTCCTATTGAAGAAAGCAAGCCTTGGGATGATAACGGTGTTCAAGGGGCAAGAAAATTTTTGGATAGAATTTACAGAATTTTTGAAGAAAAAGAAATTTCATCAAAAGAAAATTCAAACTTATCAAAAATTTATAACCAAACAATTAAAAAGGTTACTAAAGATTTTGAAAGTTTAAATTTTAACACTGCAATTTCTCAAATGATGATATTTGTTAATGCTTTAAGCAAAGAAGAAAGCATTCCAAAAGATGTTGCTGAAGGATTTTTGAAGTTATTAAATCCAATATGTCCTTTCATAACTGAAGAATTATGGCAAAAACTTGGACATAACAACACAATTTCTTATGAATCTTGGCCAGTTTGTGATGAAAGCAAAATTATTGAAGATGAAAAAGAAATCCCAATTCAAGTTAATGGCAAATTGCGTGGAAAAATCAAAGTTAAAACAGACCTTGACGAAGAGAGTGTAAAACAAAAAGCAATAGAAGAAGTAAAACAATATTTAACATGCGAGCCTAAAAAAATATTATATATAAAAGACCGATTAGTTAATATTGTTGTTTAGGAGAAAAAATGAGTAATAAAAAAGAATTTGTATCAAGCATCGCCGACATGGAAAAAGACTTTCCACAATGGTATACAGATGTTGTTTTAAAAACAGAATTGGTAGATTATGGCCCAGTTAAGGGCACTATGGTTATAAGACCATATGGCTATGCAATTTGGGAAAAAATTCAAGATTATTTAAATGCCGAATTTAAAAAAGTTGGCATAAAAAATGCATATTTTCCAATGTTCATTCCAGAAAGTTTTTTAAAACGAGAAGCAAAGCATGTTGAAGGTTTTGCCCCTGAAGTTGCTGTTGTGACTTATGCCGGTGGCGAAGAACTTTCAGAAAAGTTGGTTGTACGTCCAACCAGTGAAACAATTATTGGTGAAATGTATTCAAAGTGGATAAAAAGTTATAGAGATTTACCGCTTAAATTAAATCAATGGTGCAATGTTGTTCGTTGGGAAAAAACCACAAGACCTTTTTTGCGCACAAGTGAATTTTTGTGGCAAGAAGGACACACTGTTTTTGACAGTATGAAAAGCGCCAAAGAAAATACTATTGAAATTCTAGAAATATACAAAAAGATGGGCGAAGAACTTTTGGCAATTCCTTTTTTAACAGGCAAGAAAACTGAAAGCGAAAAATTCGCTGGGGCAGAAGATACTTACACTATTGAAGCAATCATGCATGATGGAAAAAGTTTGCAAAGTGGAACAACTCACAATTTAGGACAAAATTTTGCTAAAGCATTTAATATAAAATTCCTTAACAAAGATGGTGTTTTGGAATATGGCTACACAACATCTTTCGGTGTTTCAACAAGATTAATTGGTGCTATTGTTATGGTACATGGCGATAATCGTGGTCTTATTTTGCCGCCAAAAATCGCACCAATTCAAGTTGTTATTGTTCCAATCGGAAAAGACAACGAGGTTGTAATTAACAAAGCGAGAGAGATTGAAAATTCGCTTAAAAATTTAGGTGTTAGAGTTGTTGTTGATGACAGCCCAAATTCTCCTGGATGGAAATTCAACGAGTGGGAAATGAAGGGTGTTCCATTAAGGGTTGAAATTGGTCCAAGAGATTTAGAAAATAACAGCGTTATGATATTTAGACGAGATAATTTGGAAAAACAAGTTGTTAGCCTTAATGGTTTAGATGCTTTTGTTGTGGATGAACTTGATAATGTTCAAAAGGATTTGTTTGTTAAAGCAAAAATAAATTTAGACACAAAAATGGCAGACCATAAAGCGCAAAGCATTGAAGACCTAAAACAGATTTTAGATGATAAAAAATTTACTTTGGCATATTTTTGTGGGGAAGATGAATGTGCGGATAACATTAAAGCACAAACTGGGGCCACAGCAAGATGTATTGAAAAAGAAAATTTAACCAGTGAACATACTTGTTTTGCTTGCGGAAAAAAAGCAAAAATGCGAACATATTTTGCAAGGTCTTATTAATATTTGCATAAAAATTAGGTGTGAAAGTTTAATTAATTTTCAGCAGTCTAAAATCAGGCAGCAAATTTAAATATCTTCATAATTTAAGAAAATATATTTGTTATTCAGTAAAACACAAGTTTTTCTTGACTGTTAGTATTTTGAATAAAGTTTTAATTGTCAATTTAAAACTAACGATTAAACTTTATTCATAATATTAATATAATAACACACAAAAAATTTTAAAATACAATTTAAATATTGACTTATTTAATCAAAAGTGATATACTAAATCAGTATTAATTTAAAGTTTGGTTGACAAAACATATCACTTTTAATGTTTAAGTTCAGCAAAACAAATTAATTAAAAAACGTGGGTTATTAGCTCAGTTGGAACAGAGTGGAGCGCATCCAGTGGATGAAGAAGCGAACACG
>CAJMEO010000054.1 GCA_905212505.1 uncultured Christensenella sp. | reverse complement strand
TTAAACAAATAAAAGCAATTTTAAATTTATTTAACAAAAAATTTTTTATAACTACATCATTAAATTCCCATCCAAAGTGTCAATTACTCTCAAAACATTTTCTTCTTCTAGCGTATCGGCATTAATATAAACATAATAAACATAATTATTATAAGTGCACTTAAATTCATAACACAATATTTCTCTGTTAAATTCAAGTGGAATTAGCGCTTTTTTCTCGGTTTCTATTGTTAAAAGTTTGCTAACTTTTTCACGTGCCTGACTTGCTGTTTTTGCTGGTTTTGTGTTAGTCCTTTCACTTTTGTTATAAGCATAGGTCCGTGCTTCCCAACCAATTATTTCACCACTATCACAACTTATTTTAACTTTAATCATTTCTGGATAGATAATAGTGTCATTAACAATTGTGCAAAGATTTACATATGCAACATTATTAATTTTCGTGCTCCACACCGCTTTCATATTTTCAATTTCAAGCATTTTTGCAAATTCTTCGGCTTTTGTTTCACATTCTTGAAGACTTAAATTGTCGTTAACAGATTTTTGATAACTTGAAATCGTTATAATCAGTCCACCCTTTTTTGCAACTTGCAAATAATATTCGTGACCATTTTCTAGTGTCATATTAAAATTATAAGTTGCTATTTTGCCTTGACTTTCTTCTTTATAATCTATTCTTTTAACATTATAATCTTTGAAAAGTTCTTGAAGTTCATGACTTATTTGGTCAAGTTGATATTCTTCACCATTCAAACCCTTAACTTCTTTGTTAATAATCGAATCAGAAAATGGTCCGTCATAAATTAGTGTTGGATAGTCCATCCCCGTTTCTTGCATAGAAGTGAAAGTTGTGTTAAAACTGCTATCTTTTAAATCTACATCTTTTAATATGCTATAATTATTTTGAATTTGATATGCATATTCATTAATTATTTGTTGAACATTCAGGCAAAAAGTGTAAAGCTCTTGCAAACTTGCATAATCTTCTTCACTTATCGCTTCTGAATTGTTAAGTTTATCGAAAAGATAATAACTAAATCCTCCCATTTGATTTATGAATTTTGTTGTTTGATTGATTGCCTCATGATGAATTGGAAGTCTGCTTAAATTATTTTGAGTGACATTACATTGTTCATATAATTTATAAAATAATTTTTTTTGCTGAGATTTATCATTGCTTATTAAAACCTTTGAAAGTGTCACTTCAATGTCATTCACTCCCGAAACAAGTTCATAAAAGTTTCGTTGATAAGCACTTTCTAAACTTCCACTAACATTTGCCAAATTGTTTGTTGTTGTTACAAAACCAACAGTCAACAACCCAGTTAAAATTGCAAACACAACAACTATTGCAACCACTTGTCTTGCTTTCATACACTCCTCCTCCCACTACACCGCAAACACATGGTTACCTATTGTAACCACAGTTGTTCTTGAAAAAATCCAACTGCTTGTTGCTGTTTTTGGATTGTAATAATAAATGCTTCCATAGCTTGGGTCCCAACCATTAAAAGCGTCCTGCGCGGCTTGATATGCGGTCGAATTTGGTTCAAGTTCAAATTGTCCGTCATGAAGTGCAGTAAATGCCCAAGGTTGATAAATAACGCCTTCTAAAGTGTTTGGAAACCCCGGGTCTTCAACCCTGTTCAACACCACCGCTCCAACAGCAACCTGCCCCACATAAGGCTCACCTCTTGCTTCAGAATAAATTAATTTTGCAAGCAAATATAAATCACTATTTGTTTGACTTGAAGCTGAAACACCCAAACTTGCAGTTGTGACTGCATCAAGTTTTCCAGTTTCATTCAATCCTTTTTGCTGTTGATATTTTAAAACAGCCGAGATGGTTTCATCATCATAAATGCCATCAATTTTTCCATCATAAAGCCCTAGTTCTGCAAGTTTGCTTTGCACAATTCTGGTTTGCAACATATTTTTGCTTAGGTCTATGCTATTTATTTCTAAATTTCCACCAATAAATGCCGAAAGTGTTATATATGCCATAAGCACAAAAACAATCATAATTAAACTAAAAACTGTTTTCCCATTTCTTTTTTTTGTCATAATTACCTCTTAAAAAATTTATTTATTAATTCTATTATTTTGCTTCTATAAGTAATATTGCCCATTTTATTGCTTTCATACATAAAGCAAAGTGGAGGATAAGCAACACACCACCAATTATTCCCTGAAGCACTTCCAAGTTCGATTATTATCGCATCATAAAATCCCCCAGTTAAAGTAACATCTTGATATGTGCGAGTTGGAAAATATTCATTTTTAATGACAATATTGCTTATGTAATCAAATCCGTTTTCTTTTAGGATGCTATCAACATAGTTTTGAAGAGTTTGTTTGTTATCAACAAAATATTGTGCCAAGTCTTCCTTATTTTGAATATTGCAAAGGTCTTTAGTTATCAAACTTAACACTTTGTCTTTAATTTGATATTTGATGTTTTGGTCGCATTCTTCATTGCTATTTGCCCTTATGTGCAAACGTAAATAATCAGCATTTTTAAGAGTTGTTTGATTGTTTAAATTAAGATAAACACATCCAACAATAAAAACAATAAATAATAAACATATAACAAGCATTTTAAAAATTTTCATATTAAGATTGTTAACATATTTTTTATTTTTAAACCTTGTTTATAAATTTTTAAGATTTTTTATATTGAATAATTTGATAGATTATCTACTAATTATTTTTCCACGTGCAACAAAAAATAAACTACTGTTTTGTAGTTTATTTTTTTGCCATATAAGATATTTTAATCTGTTAAATTTGTTGAACCTTTAAACAAAACTATTTTCTCATCTTGTTCAAGCGGAAGATTTATGTTAGGATTTTGGTCTAATATTTTTTCAGGTTTTGCCCCTAAGCCCTTTGAAATATCCCACAAAGTGTTGCCTTTTCTGGCAAAATAAATTTGCAAGCATGCTTCTTTTGGTGAAAGAGCTTCACCCGCTTCAACCCCTGTTAAAGCCATTTCTTCAATGGTTGAAAAAGCATTAACGCAAATTGTTAAGTCTAAATCAAGATTAATTTCTTTACCCTTTTTACACTTGCAATCAATGTCTTTTATCATTGCTACAGATGTGATATCATCACCTTCCATAAGTTCATCAAAACGATTTTCTATGCTGAAAGGGACTTCAACAATAATTGAATTTAATTTTTCGTTTTCATCATCTTCTTCCATAAATATAACATTAACGCTTGCTAAACCTTCAACAACAATATTATCACCATTTTTATATGAATTTGTTATGCTTACATTTTCACCACAACAAGACATTATTTTAACAATTCTTGGGGCATCATCATCAATCACCAATTGTCCGTCAATTTTTTCATCAAAACATTTCAATATATTTTTATCAGCAACTTTAAAACTTTCAATATTCAAATTTAATTTGTTTTTAAGGCTGTAAGCGTCAACAACAACCTCATGACTGGAAGACAACAAATAGGCAAAGTGCACATCAACGGGGATACTAAAAGTTACAATGTTTTCGTCATCTTTTTCTGTTATGTTTGTTGTAATCATGCAGTTGTTAATCATGCTTCTAATGATCATGAAGCCATCTTTTGATATTCCTTCACTCTCTATTTCTTCTTTAAATTTATAGAATTTACAAAATTGTTTTAGTTCTTTATTTTCTTCTCCTGCAACATACATGCAGTTAAATTTTATTATTCCTTCAACTGTAAAATAATCGGTTCCTAAACTATAATCTAGAACTTTAACATCGGCTTTAGAATATAGAATTTTATCAATTTTTTCTTTGCAAGAAAAATTTTCTTCAAAATTGAAACTTGCTTTATCACATTTGCTAAGCATTGTGTAATTTACAAAATTACTATTTGTAATTATATTTTCATCATTGCTTGCATAAGCATTCAAACTTTCGGTCAAAAGCCCTTCAACTTGCGTTTCAACTGTTGCAACAAGTTTAACATCATCACTCGACGAATTAACTTTAAGTTCAATAACGTCGGTTTTGAAAAGTGCACATGTATTTATTGAAATATCTTCATTTTCAAGTTTTCCTGAAAAATTTTCACTTTGTTCCATGCTGTAAAGTTCGCCAAGTTCGTTTGCATAAACAACACTAAAACAAACGGTTCCATTAAATTTAAGTTCACCGTTAATTGCCTCAAAGTTATTTATCACACTTGTTGCTTTAGAACATAAAATTTTTGCAATCGTGTTTTCACTGGATAAAGTTGTGCTAACATCATTTTGAACCAAACCCAATATTTTTCTGAATGTGCTGTTAATTGTATTTTGTTCCATTAAAAATTTCCCCCTAATAATCTATAATATTT
>CAJMEO010000053.1 GCA_905212505.1 uncultured Christensenella sp. | reverse complement strand
TCTAAACAAGCCATAAATGAAACTGACAATTCAAACTCTGCAAACTTTAATAGCACTGAAAATTTAAGTTATGACAAATTAATAAAAAACTATGAAGATAATGATTATTCCACTTCCCTTCAAAAAGAAAATGTTATAGACATCGCAAGCTTATTTAACAGAAATAATGAAATTAACGAGTCAAACATAATATTTGATAACATGCAAAAAAATGATAACACTTCTATCACAAATCAAAATGATGTCAACAACAATAAAAACTTTAAAACCTTTGAAAAAGTTACTGAAAATAATAATGAAAGTTTGCATACTGATGATGATATTGTCGCAAGCATTTCAAACAACACCGCAGACCATACAATAAGCATAAATAATAATTCTCAAAGCGATGAAATCATAAATGAAAATTTTGAAAACCCAAAAAATGAACAAAACACTCTTGATTTCAAAAACATTTTCGGCTCGCTTTTGGTTGATAATAAAGAAACTGATAATGAAAATATTAATCAAACTTCAAATGATGATCTATCTTTGGATACTTCAATAATCAATAATCCACAAGAAGATATAAAACAACCAAAAACTGAACTTCCACGAATTAATGTTGATAATGATGTGAATGTTATGCTAAAATCAGAAAAGAAACATTATTCAGAAAATGACTACACCGCAAACAGCGCCCCAGATCGCAGTTATGAAGATAAAATTGTGAAAAATAACAATTATGTTTCTGGCTCTATTGGTGTTAAGCAATACATAAACAATGTTCACAAACAAACTTTAATTTCAAGAGCAACAAACATCACAGAAGAGGTTAATTTGGAAGGAATAAACATCAGAGAATATAGCAAAATGAATAACAAACTTATAAAAAATTCAAACTATATTTATTCAAACAAATTGAACTTTGTTTTGGCAATTTTAATTTCATGTTTGATCGTTATTGAAAGCATAATTTCTTTTGTTGTGTTAAGCAAATCAAATCTTCTTCAACCTTTTGAAATTGTATTCTTTTCATTAACTATTCTTGTCGCCTTAACCACCAGTATAGTTTATGGATATAAATATTTTAAAGACAAATTTAAGGTTGACACAAAACATTATAATTTTAAATCACAAATGTTCTATTTTGCTTTAATATTTATTGTTTGTTTTGTTTTGATTTTATGCATAAACATATTTGCAGGCATGAATATAAACAACACTTCAGATTTTGTGACTAAAATTATTTTTGAAACTGTTATTTTGTTAAATTTTGTTTTATTCCCTGCTTTAAAGTTATTGCTTCACAAATTTAGATACTTTTCAAATTAATAATAAAATATATATTTACAATCACAATAATTTATGTTATAATTTTTTTAGGAGTAAAAATGGAAAATAAATCTAATTGCGTTTTATCTGTTCAAGGCGTAACAAAAATTTTTGGAAAAAGTCGTGCTGCCGCAAATAATGTTTCCTTTAACATATTTGCTGGTGAAATTTATGGTCTTATTGGTCAAAACGGTGCGGGCAAAACAACAATTATCAGGGTTATTACAGGGCTTGCTAAAGCAACAAGTGGCAAAGTTTATATTTGTGGCTATGATATTGAAAAAGATTTTCAAAAGGCAATTGCAAATGTTGGTGGAATTATTGAAAATCCTGAACTTTATTCTTATATGAGCGGTATGGATAACTTAAAATATTTTGCCTCACTTTATGGAAAAGTTGACAAAAATGAGATTGACAAAATTGTTAGTATGCTTGGAATGGAAAATCGAATTAACGATAAAGTTAAAACTTATTCCCTAGGCATGAAACAACGTGTGGGCATATGTCAAGCGCTTTTGCACCATCCAAAGCTGTTAATTCTTGATGAGCCAACAAATGGACTAGACCCTAATGGAATTAAAGACATGCGTATGTTTTTGAAGAGAATAGCAAAAGAACAAGGAATTGCAATTTTAATATCAAGTCATATTCTTGCCGAAATGGAATTAATCTGCGACAGAATTGGAATTATTGATAACGGAATGATAATTGAAAACAAAACAATGGAAGAATTGCAACAAGGTTTAAACTCTAAACTGCAAATTTCAGTTAAAGTTGACTACCCTAACTATGCAGGCAAAATTTTGTTTGATAAATATCCAAACGCTTCAATCTTTTGTGTTGGAAATCGTGTTATTATTGAAGCCAAAAATGATGATATTCCAGTTATAACATCGCTTTTAATCAACAAAGGCATATCCATTTATGGAATAAGCACAATAACAAGAAGTTTGGAAGATATCTTCCTTGACATAGTTCATAAAGGCAAAGAACAAAATATTTTATAAATTTAAAGGAAAAATTATGGGAATTTTTAGATTAACCAAAGGTGAATTAAAAAAAGTATTTTTAAAGCCGGGCATATTTGTTGTGACAGCCCTTCTTGTTGTTGTTTTAACACTTTCTGCTCTTCTTTTTAAGCCAGCAACAAGGCAAAACAGCAGTTTGGTGAATATACCAGGCTCCACTATCGGGCAAATGTATGACAAAAGTTTTGGCTCAACAGAAGTTAACAACACATTGTCAAAATCTTATATTCAAACAAATTACATCACCCCATCAACAACAATTATAGACTTTTATTCAAGTGAGATTGAAAACAACACAAGCTCAAAAAAACAAGAATTGTTGGCTGAAATAAGTAACATTAAAACTTTTTTTGCAGAATATCAAACAAACACTACTATTAAAAATCCAGACAATGCACAAAAAGAATTGCTTAACAATCAAAGAGAAGAACTTAAAAATAAAATATTAAATTTTCAAAGTTTGTATAACAAATATATAAACGGCGTGAATGGGTTTTATTATTTGCTTTTAGAATCTAATTTAAAAAATGATTTAGATGTTTTTTTATCAAAATGCACAACTTCTCCGTTTTCGTCAACTCTTCCACATGATGAAACAGCAAAAGTTGTTCTTACCGACCTTGATATGTTTAACACCTTAAATGCCTATGTTGAAAAAATGACAACATTTTTGCCAGAAAAAGATGCTGTTTTAACCGCTAAAACCAATCTTGAAGATGCAAAAACAAAGATTTTAGAAATTGAAACTGATATTGAAAACTTTAAAACCGAAAACTCCCTAAGTGATAAACTTGAAAACAAATATCAATTTCGAACATTAATAACTAGATATCAACAAGCAAATATTAATGCATATCGCCTTACTCTTTTAACAATTAATTCCTCTGCCCTAAGTCAATTTAGTGATGATTATATTCAATCATTATATCAATTAGAAAATGCTGAATTTCGCACTAAATACACTATTAATGAACAGAAAAACGTTTGCAAGTTTTATCTTGACAACAATAAATATGCTTTTGAATATGCAAGCCCATTAAGTTTAAGCACAACAAGTAATACAGACCCAAATGTTTATGACTTTATGTTTTTTGCCCTTGAATTTTGCAGTTTTATTATTGTAATTTATGTTGTTTTCTTGGGTGCCACTATGATTGCAGGTGAATATTCTAATGGCACAATGAAACTTTTAGCAATAAGGCCATATTCAAGACGTAAAATATTATTCAGCAAACTTCTTGCAACATTAACAATCGGTTTAATTTTCTTGATTATGACTTTTATTGTAACATTTATCGTTGGTGCAATTTTATATTCCACAACTTCCCTTCCAATATTGATTATATTCAATTCAGGCGCCGTTGCAAGCGTAAGCCCAATCCTATCAATTTTGCTTTTATTCTTATGCAAATCAATTGAACTAATTTTCTATGCAATATTTGCTCTTTCAATATCAACTTGGTTCAAATCTAATGCTGGATGCGTTGTTGTAAGTTTACTTTTATATTTCATTTCATTCATATTAACAATGTTCACACCAAGTTTGGGAATAATCAAATATCTTCCTTTTGTTAACACAAATTTATTTGGATACTTTGGTTCTCATCTTGTTTCAACTTCGTCAAATAACATATTTGTGACAATGTTCAGCAGAGTTATTGCAAACGATATGAATTTCTTTATTAGTTTTGCCATAATCACATTCTTCTCTGTCATTCTATATGCAATAACAAGTGAAATCTTTGCAAAACGTGATATAAAATAGAAACAACAATTTAAATTATCGGAAGCCGTTGCAAAGCATCAAACATTTGCAGTGTTTGATTAATCAAAACTTACATCTCGTTGTTAATAAATAAATGATTATCAAATTTTTAAGCCAATAAAAAGAACACTATTAAAAATATTTAGTGTTCTTTTTCTTTTTTTGCCAGTTTAAAAAGTTTTTAACCTTTCACTTGTTTTAAATTAAATTAAATTAAATTACATATATTATACATTTCATATATTAT
>CAJMEO010000052.1 GCA_905212505.1 uncultured Christensenella sp. | reverse complement strand
GAAGATATTATATTTTTAGTTAATGTTAATAAATTAAGCTAAGAATTATGAGGGTGGTAATAGTAAAATGTTACCATTCTTTTTTTGTAAAAATATAAGCAAAACTTATAGTATGCATTACAATAATTAATTTGATTTATTATAAGAGTTATGTTAATATATATATGTACGAAGAACAAACATATATAAGTCTTGTTGAGACTTACAAATCAATTGGAGGTTTTTTTCCCTATGGAAAAACTGTTCTATGAAGTCGTCACTGGAAACCACTATGATCTGGAGGAGGCTAACAAACATACTGGTGATCTTATTAAAAAAAGTGTGAAGGCTAAGGATATGCCTAGCACTGAGCTTAAGTTCATCAGGAAACACCATTGTGGATGTTGTTTACATTATGGCATGGCTTTGTTTAAGCTGATGCGTGATGCAGGAATGGAATGTTTCATTTCCGTTTCTGCGGAAGAAAATCCTGAAACGCATAAGAAGACAGACAGGCATGTTAGTGTCTACTACATCAAGAATGGAAAGAAGTATATCGCAGATCCTGTTGAAGCAGTTAAAACTGGAACACTCGGCTTTGACCAGATTCCGTTGGAAAGCTTTATCAAGGAAAATGGTGATGTATGGATCTTTGATCCATATGGAGAACATGGTGATGAAGAATTCTTTAGCAGTTTTATGGGGTCGCCTTTGGCCACATTTACTGGTGAAGAATAAGTTTCACAGACTAAAGTAAAAAGTCTCATTTGCTTTTTACTTTTAAAGCTATCGACTAATTTGCCGATGGCTTTTTTCGTATAATTATTGAAAGTAGTTATATAATATGATAAAATGCAAAAAAGAAAGGAACTAAAATATGTATGATGTCATTATAATAGGAGCAGGACCTGCAGGGATAACAGCAGGATTATATACTCAAAGAGGAAATTTAAAAACATTAATTATTCATAATGGAAAAACATCTTTAGAAAATGCAAATAAAATTGAAAACAGTTATATTGAATTAAGTTTAAATAATTCAATAGACTTAATAGCAACAAACAGTGCACAAATTTTAAATTCATACTTTATTTCTAACAATTCACTTGAATTTATTAAAGTTAACAATGCAAATATAAACAATGTTTATGTTATAAACCTTAGCGATATAAGTCAAAACAATGCGACATTATCAAATTTTGCTAAATTTGACACTTCAAATATTTTGGGCGTGGACGAATTTATTCAAAATGCAAAAATTGATAATGAATTAAATAATACTTTGAACTTATGGTTTAAAGACGAAAACAAAATTATGAGTGATTTTGTTCTTCCAAAACTTGCAAGCATTGGAAATATTGTTCATAAACTTGTTTATGATAACAATGTGCTTGAAATTATGCCACTTCATAATAATATAATAAACAACAATTTGATTATCACAAAAAATGTTGAAGATGTGTTAATTGCTTTAAATTTAATTGACAATCAAAAACATTTGGTTGATATTTTGATTAATTCTGAAAGTCATCTTGATGATTATAACAATATTTTGAAAATGTTCACAATCAAAGGAGTAAATTCAAATAATAATGAAATTGAATTTATAACCGATGTTAACATCTATAATGTTTCAATTGTTGTTAACCCAACAGGCAAAGGGAACAAAGTTAAGGTTAACGAAGAGATTGGTGAAGAAATAACATTGAGTGTTGAAAGCGGAATTAAACTTTCTGAGTTATCTATTACTTCAATAAATGGCGAAGGTTATAAATTTGTTGATTTTGATGTTTTTGATAAACTTGGAAATCTTGTTGAAGCAGAAGAAATTTATGTTTTACAAGACCTTAAAATTGTTGCTAAGTTTGAAAAATTGATTTCTTACAAATTATATTTAGACAATTATGAAAATATTGTTGTTTTGGGTTCTAAACTTGATGATTATTGGACAGAAATTGACCTAAACGTATATCAAATTTATTTAACAAATAATGAAGATGTAACACAATTTTTGCCACAAATTTCAAAACAAGACTATGTGTTTGTTGACTATACAATAATAAAACTTGACGAATTGAATTTCAAAATCAACGTAAGTTTTGTTGAAGATTATGTAACTATTGTTGTTGACTATAACAGCGAAAGTGGTTTGGTTTCATTGTCAAGTGAAAATGAATACTCACTAACAAGCCCAGAACTTAAAGTTGTTGTGAAAGATCAAAATGATAACAAAAAATATAAAGTTCTTCGTGGTTATGAAATTATTTTGACAATTGATTTTAATGGTTCATATTTAACAAAAGTTTTGATTGATAACGTTGACTTGTTTGCAGATTATTCTATCTTTGAATTCAAAGAAGACGAGATTAATCAACAATTCACTCCTAGTGCAGAAATTTCTGAGCATAACATTGTTGTTGAGTTTGGTTCAATTATTGTTGAAACTAAGTTTGAATTTGATTTCGAAAATTGCTCAATTGAACTTAAAAACGCAATAATTGATGTTGCAACAAACATTGTTAAAGTTAAAAAGAATAGTGAAATTTTGTTTGCTTTGTTAATAGAAGACAGCAAAGAACTAGACAACTTTGTGTTTACGAATGAAGAAGGAGAGTTCACTCCAGAATTTGAGTTTATAGACGGCGTTTATAAATATATTGCAACTCAAAATGCAACAATAAAAATCAATCTTAAAGACAGAATGATAAACATCATTATCAGTCATTATGATGGCGGAAGTGTAAATCTTTTAAGCCAAGCAGAAAAGACAATTATTGATGAAAACACTTATAGTTTTAAAGTTTTATATAATGACGCTATAAGTTTGTTGATTGAAACAAATGACGGCTATAAACCAAAAGAAATTTCTGTTAATGGAAATGTTGTTGAATTAAAATCTTTAATTAACCTTTCAAACATAAAGGAAGATTTAAGCATTTCAGTTTCTTTCTTAAAACTATCAACTTGGCTTGATCTTGGCGAAGAAAACATGCCAATTCACTTTGCTTTAACAAAATTTAGTGGAACGGGAACAGAAAATAATCCTTATATAATTTCAAATATAAATGACTTTTTAACATTGGCATATAATGTAAATGTTAAAAATTTTGATTATACTGGGGTATATTTCAAAGCAAGCCAAAGAGATTTAAAACTTAATTTTGCAAGATACTATTTTGACCCAATCAATAATTTCAATGGAACAATTTTGGGGGATAACTTAACACTTAGTGGCATAAAAATTTATGCTAACTCTGGTGCTGGATTATTCAAAACTTTAGGGGCTAATGCATTAATTAAAACTGTTAATGTTGAAGGACAAATTGAAGGAAATAATCTTGTTGCATCAATTGCTTGTGAAAACAATGGAACAATTCTTGGATGCAGTAACAAAGCAACAATTTTAAATAATAACAATTATTATAATGAAAACAACATTACTGCGGGAATTTGTGCAATAAATAATGGTACAATTTCAAGATGTTATAATGCAGGACAGATTGAGGCTTCTTCAAAACTTGTTGCAGGAATTTGTGCAATAAACAATGGCACAATAGATAACATCTACAACATCGGTATGATCATAATTGATAATGATTTTGTTGAAAATTCTGTTGCGTCTGGAATTTGCGCAGAAAATTCAAACGTTATTCAAATTGGATATAACAGTTCAAGAATTATAAATGCTTTGTCAAACAATAAAGTGACAATTGTTGGAACGGTTAAAAATTCTAGCGGAAACTATCAAAGTTTGTATTTTAACAAAAATATGCTTGGATTAGATTCTAGTGACGGAAGAACTTTTAATGAATTAACCGACATTCAAAATGAAATTTACCAAAACTTTGATAAAAATATTTGGGAATTTATTGAAAATGCTCTTCCAACATTAAAAGTATGTTATGAATATTTGGGAACAATAACATTCACTGTTACGTTTGATGAAAACTTATCCGAAAACGAAAAACTAGTTTTGCTTGAATTAACCGACGGACAAGACCAAAATTTTGGATTGGCGCTTAAAAATCAAAACAGAGTTTACAAAATTTCAAATTTAACCAAAGGAACATACAAAATAAGATTAAAAAGTGTTGTTGGAAGTGCAGTTAGCACAGAAAATAGCCTTGAAATTGTTTTGAATGAAAACACAAGTGAACTTGTTGAAGTTAAAATAACTTTAACAAAATCTAAAGCCAATGGTTATTATGGATATGTTGTAATCTAAAAAATTTGTTTAATCTAAAATAAATTATGATAAAAACAAACATTTTGCAATAAAAATCCTCACAAAATCTTGTGAGGATTTTTTCTGTTATGAAAATTTTTTTGACCAATACTTGTAAAATCACAATAAGATTTATGTCTATAAATACACACTATTGGAAGTGCAAAATGTCAATTTTGCGTATGCATTAGC
>CAJMEO010000051.1 GCA_905212505.1 uncultured Christensenella sp. | reverse complement strand
AATCGGACTGTGCCGTACTGAGCATATGTTCTTCGACGGCGACCGTATTGCCGCCATCCGCGACAAGTGGAAGGGAGGCGCCGGCAAGTGAAGAAGAATTTTCTGAAAAAGAAATTACAGTTGGTGGCTGGATTAAAAGTGTTAGAGATTTAAAAACCTTTGCATTTATGGATCTTAATGATGGAACAAGTTTTAAAGGTGTTCAAGTTGTTATAAACAATAATATTGAAAATTATGAAGAGGTCGCAAAACTAAACACAGGGAGTAGTGTGTTGGTTTGCGGAACATTGGTTTTAACCCCAGAAAACAAACAACCTTTTGAACTTCAAGCAAAAAGCGTTCAAATTATTTCAAAAACTGATGAAACTTATCCTTTGCAAAAAAAAGGAAGCAGTTTGGAATTTTTGCGTGAAAATGCATATTTAAGGCCAAGAGCAAATTTGTTCAATGCTGTTTTTAGGGTTAGAAGTGTTGCAGCAATTGCAATTCATAATTATTTTCAACAAAACGGATATTTATATGTTAACACTCCGTTAATCACGACTGCCGATTGTGAAGGCTCAGACCAAATGTTTAAAATAACAACTCTTGATTTTAACAACCTTCCAAAAGACAAAAATGGTGATGTTGATTTAACTAAAGACTTGTTTGGAAAACAAGCCTATATCACAGGAACTGGACAACTTCATGGCGAGGCTTTTGCTTTGGCATTTAGCAAAATTTACACTTTTGGGCCAACATTTAGAACTGAAAACTCAAACACAAAAACTCATGCAAACGAATTTTGGATGATAGAACCTGAAATTGCTTTTTGCGATTTGGAAGGCTTAATGGATATTGAAGAAGAAATGCTAAAATATGTTGTTAAGTATGTTTTAGACAATTGCCCGCAAGAACTTACATTTTTGGATAGTTTTGTTCAAAAAGGTTTGATTGAAAAATTAAACAAATTAATAACCAGCAAATTTGTTAGAATTGACCATGCAGATTGCATTAAGATTTTGAAAGAAGCAAAAGTGAAATGGGAATTTGAACCAACTTTTGGTGGGGACATTGCAAAAGAACATGAAAAATATCTAACAGAATATTTTGATGGCCCTGTGTTTATTAAAAATTGGCCAAAAGATATCAAAGCTTTTTATATGAAATTAAATGAAGACGGAAAAACCGTTGCGGCTGTAGACCTTGAAGTTCCTTTGGCGGGTGAACTTATGGGAGGAAGTCAAAGGGAAGATAATTACGAAAAGATTATAAAAAGATGTGACGAACTTAATGTGGACAAAAAGCCTATTGATTGGTTTTTAAACTTAAGAAAATTTGGAAGTGTTGAACATAGTGGCTTTGGAATGGGCTTTGAAAGACTTGTTATGTATTTGACAGGTGTTGAAAATATTAGAGATGTTATACCGTTTCCAAGAACACCAAACAATTGCAATTATTAATTTTGTGTTAATTAAAAAAATAAATAGATTAATGAATTAATAGAATAAACCGATTAACAATATGATTTGCTAGTCGGTTTTTTTAGTTTATTAGTTTAGTAAAATTAACTTTTTATTTTAATGGGTCAAACTTAAATATGAAATAGTATATTTTTATTTATTAATTAGTTAAATTATTTGCAATTTTTGGCAAAAATTGTTTATACTTAATTTTGGAGGAAAATATGGGGAAAAAATACGTATATCTTTTTAATGAAGGTAATGCAAATCAAAGAGAATTGTTGGGTGGAAAAGGTGCAAATTTGGCTGAAATGACAAATTTAGGGCTTCCTGTTCCAGAAGGCTTTACAATTTCAACTGAAGCTTGTAACGCTTATTATGAAAATGGAGAAGATTTAAGTGCTGAAATTTTAGAGCAGATTGATAATGCACTTAAGTCGTTAGAAGAAAAAACTGGTCGCTGTCTTGGTGGAGATAATCCTTTGTTTGTGTCTGTTAGAAGTGGGGCAAGAGTTTCAATGCCCGGAATGATGGATACTATCTTAAATTTAGGGTTAAATGACAAAACTGTAGAAATTTTAGCAAAACAAACAAATAATGAACGTTTCGCTTATGACAGTTATAGACGATTTGTTCAAATGTTTAGTAACGTTGCAATGAATATGAAATTAAGAGATTTTGAACAAATTATTGATGATGTTAAAAATCAAAAAGGATACACAAAAGATTTGGATCTTACAACTGACGATTTGAAATTTATTTTGTGCGAATTTAAAAAATTATATTTAAAGAACAAGGGTGAAGAATTTCCACAAGACACTAAAAAACAACTTCTTGAAGCGGTAAAAGCCGTGTTCAGAACTTGGAATAATCCGCGTGCAATTGTTTATAGAAGAATGAATGATATTCCTTCAGATTGGGGAACAGCGGTTAACGTTCAAAGAATGGTCTTTGGAAATTTGGGTTTAACTAGTGGAACAGGTGTTGCGTTTAGTCGTAATCCATCAACTGGTGAGAATGAGTTGTATGGTGAATATCTTATGAATGCTCAAGGCGAAGACATTGTTGCAGGCGTTAGAACTCCAAACAAAATATCGCAGTTAAAAGAGCAAATGCCTGAAGTTTACAATCAATATGTTGAAATTGTTAAAAAACTTGAACATCATTATAAAGACATGCAAGATATGGAATTCACTATTGAAAATGGTAAATTGTATATGCTTCAAACAAGAAACGGAAAGAGAACAGCAGCTGCCGCAATTAAAATTGCCGTTGATTTGGTTAATGAGGGTTTGAACACAGAAAAAGAGGCATTAATGAAAATTGAAGTACGCACTTTAGATAGTTTGCTTCACAAAACTTTTGATAATAAAGAATTAAAAAAGATTAGCCCTATTGCAACAGGTCTTCCTGCAAGCCCAGGCGCGGGATGTGGTAAGATTGCTTTTACAAGTGAAAGAGCAGTTGAAATGGCAAAAGACGGCGATAAAGTTATTTTGGTAAGACTAGAGACCTCTGCTGAAGATATTGAAGGGATGCATCACAGTCAAGGAATAATCACATGCAGGGGTGGAATGACTTCTCATGCTGCGGTTGTTGCAAGAGGTCTTGGAACACCTTGTGTTGCAGGTGTGTCAAACATCACAATCAATGAAGAAAATGACGCTGTTTTGATGAGCGGTAAAATTTATCACGAAGGCGATATTGTTTCTATTGATGGTTCAACAGGGAATGTGTATGAAGGTGAATTAAAAACAGTTGCTCCAACATTAAATGAAGATTTTAAAACTGTTATGGGCTGGGCAAAAAAATATAAGAGATTAGGTGTTAGAGCAAATGCCGACACTCCAACAGATGCCGAAACAGCTTTTAATTTTGGTGCAGAAGGAATTGGTCTTGTTAGAACTGAACATATGTTTTTTGATGCAGACAGAATTTTGCCTATGAGAGAAATGATTGTTGCAAAAACAGTTGAGAAGCGAAGCGAAGCATTAGAAAAACTTCTTCCAATGCAGAGAGAAGACTTTATCAAATTATTTAAAGCCATGAAGGGTAATTCTGTTACAATCAGATATCTTGACCCACCACTACACGAATTTTTGCCAAAAACCGAAAAAGATGAAATTGAACTTGCAAACAGAATTGGTATCAGTCTTGAAGAATTAAGAGCGATTGAAGATAATCTTCACGAATTCAATCCTATGATGGGACATCGTGGTTGCAGACTTTCAATAACATATCCTGAAATTGCAAAGATGCAAACGCGTGCAGTTATTGAAGCAGCAATAAGTGTTAGTAAAGAAGGATTGAAATGCAAACCAGAAATTATGATTCCGCTTGTTGGAGACAAAAAAGAACTAGACTATGTTAAAGAAATCGTAGATAAAACTGCACAAGAAGTTATGGAAAAAGAAAATTACAAAATTGATTATATCGTTGGAACAATGATTGAAATCCCAAGAGCCGCACTACTTGCAGACCAAATTGCCGAAACTGCCGATTTTTTCAGTTTTGGAACAAACGACTTAACTCAATTAACTTTTGGTTTCAGTCGTGACGATGCAGGAAAGTTCTTGAATGATTATTATGATAAAAAGATTTATGAGCAAGACCCATTTGCACGTATTGACGAAAACGGGGTTGGACAACTTGTTAAAATGGGTGTTGAAAAGGGGAGAAGTGTTAAACCAAATCTAAAAACTGGAATTTGTGGCGAACATGGTGGTGAACCAAGCAGTATTGAATTCTTCCACAAAGCAGGTTTAAGTTATGTTTCTTGCTCACCATACAGAATTCCAATTGCAATTTTGGCAAGTGCACAAGCCTCAATCAAAAATGAGTAAAATTTTCTAAAATCAAATAAATTAAAAAAAATTTTAGTTAATGAAACGCTATTAAATTTATTAAATAAAAAAAATCCACAGTTTTAACCCCAAGGGTTACTTTTACTGGTGGATTTTTATTTTATATTTTCAAA
>CAJMEO010000050.1 GCA_905212505.1 uncultured Christensenella sp. | reverse complement strand
AAATTTCTTATAAAAATAATTGATTAATATCAATTTTGTTTCAAAAACATTTTCAAGTTTTTATATATTTTCACAATAAATTCATCATTGAACCTTTTTTACAAAAGCAAACATGCATCTCCAAAACTAAAGAAACGATATTTCTTTTTTACGGCCTCTTTATAGAAATTCAAAGTTTCATCTATTCCACAAAAAGCCGAAACAAGCATTATAAGTGTGCTTTCTGGCAAGTGAAAATTGGTTATTAAACCTTTAACAATTTTAAACTCATAACCAGGATAAATAAAAATGTTTGTATTTCCCTTTCCCGCCTTAACAAACCACTTATCTCCAATTTTTTCATTACTGCTTTCTAACGTTCTCACACTTGTTGTTCCAACGGCAAAAACTCGCCTGTTTTCTCTTATCGCCTTGTTAATTTCTTCTGCACTTTCTTCGCTTATTTCATAATATTCACTATGCATGTCATGAGCCAAAATATTATCTTCGCTAACCGGTCTGAAAGTTCCAAGCCCAACGTGCAACAGAACATTAACAACAATAACTCCTTTATCTTTTAGTTTTTCAAGAAGTTCATTTGTAAAATGAAGCCCCGCTGTTGGTGCCGCACTTGAACCATTAGTTTTTGAATATACAGTTTGATAACGCTCTCTATCTTTAAGTTTTTCATGAATATATGGCGGAAGTGGCATAGTTCCAACTTTGTCAAGTTCTTCTTCAAAAACGCTACCACATGAAAATTCAACTTCGCCAAGTCCCATTTCCCCCTTGCTTGTAACTTTGCATGAAAACGTATCTGAAAATTTAATTTCACAATCAATTTTTGCTTTTTTTGCAGGTTTCAACAAAACCTCATACTTGTTTTGTTCAAGTTTTTTTAACAAAAATACTTCTATTTTTGCATTAGTTTCAGTTTTTGTTCCAATAAGCCTTGCTGGAATAACTCTTGTGTTGTTAACCACCAAAACATCACCACTTTTAAGATAAGATTCAATGTCATAAAAGTGTTTATGGTATATTTGTTTAGTTTTTCGGTCATAAACAAGCATTCTGCTGTGGTCTCTTGGCTCTATTGGAGTTTGAGCAATCAACTCTTGTGGCAAATCATAATTATATGTTTCTTTTTTGTAAATATCAGGTTTATTTATCATTTTAATTATCTTCTTTTTTTATTGTTTCAAGTTCAATTTTCTTCTCTTCACTTAATTTTTTGTTTAGATGCTCATATGCAAGAGGCAAACAAATTCTTCCCCTAGGAGTTCTTGCAATAAAGCCCATCTGTAAAAGATATGGTTCATAAACATCTTCAATTGTTGTTGCCTCTTCATTTGTTGAAGCCGACAACGTGTCAAGCCCAACGGGCCCACCATTAAATTTATCAATCATTGTTTCCAAAATTCTTCTATCAGTATAATCAAGACCATATTCGTCAACTTCAAGCAAATCTAAACTTTTTTTTGCAATATCAAGTGTAATTCTGTCGCTATTTTCAACCAAAGCGAAATCTCTAATTCTTTTTAAAAGCCTATTTGCAATTCTTGGTGTGCCCCTGCTTCGTTTTGCCAAACACAAACAAGCATCATCATCAATTTTAATTCCAAGAATAGAACTAGAACGCAAAATGATTTGTTTTAATTCTTCACTTGAATACATTTCAAGCCTTGCAATAACACCAAATCTATCTCTTAGCGGAGCAGTTAGGTTTCCAGCCTTTGTTGTTGCCCCAATCAATGTGAAAGGCTGAATTTTAAGCCTCATTGCTCTCGCACTTGGGCCTTTCCCCACAACAAAATCTAGGGCATAATCTTCCATTGCAGGATATAATATTTCTTCAACACTTCGGTTAAGCCTGTGAATTTCATCAATAAATAAAACATCATTTTTGCTTAGATTTGTTAATATGCTTGCAAGGTCGGCAGCACTTTCGATAGCTGGCCCACTTGTAATTTTAATTTGACTTCCAAGTTCATTTGCAATAATGTGAGATAGGGTTGTTTTTCCAAGTCCCGGAGGACCATACAACAAAACATGGTCAAGAGCTTCATCTCTTGCCTTTGCCGCTTTTATAAAAACTTTTAAGTTGTTCTTAATTTTTTCTTGACCAACATAATCTTCAAGCGAAGTTGGCCTTAATTTGTTTTCAACTTCAAGTTCACTTTCATTTTTTGTGCTTGTTATAAATCTTTCTTCCATATTACCTACTTAAATTTTTCAAAATTTTTTCAATCAAAGTTTCAACCGTGTCGCCGTCAATAAAATTTTCTCTAATTTTTCTAACAGAATCACTTTTGTTAAGCCCAAGAGCATTTAGCGCCATAATTGTGTCTTCAATAATGTTGTTTTTCAAGTCTATATTAACATTATTTTCAAATATAGTGTTTTGCTCGTTTAAACTTGTGTTAACTTTTTCTTTAAGTTCTAAAATAATTCTTTCCGCAGTTTTTTTGCCAACGCCCTTAAATTTTGAAAGCATTGAACTGTCTTCACAAATTATTGCTGTTATAATATCTGTTAAACTTGCTCCGCTTAATATTGTTATTGCCATTTTAGGACCAACACCGCTAACGGTTATTAATTTTAAAAACAATTCTTTTTCTTGCTTTGTGGAAAATCCAAACAAAAAAACACCATCTTCTCTCACCTGCATATATGTGAATAGTTCACATTCGGTTTTGTTTGACAGGCTTAAATTTGTGTTTAATGAAATATTAACTTCATAACCCACCCCATTAACTTCAATAACTATTATATTTTCAGATTTTTCAATTATTTTTCCCTTTAAATATGCTATCATATATTCACCTTTTGTGGAGAAAATCTATTTTTAAGTGTCCACATTTTAATTATTAAACAATTAAATTGCAAATTAATAAAATTTTAACAAAAATGTTAATATTTAAAATTCCCAATTTGCTGATTTGTTTGAGCATGACATAAAGCAACCGCTAACGCATCGGCAGCATCATCAGGTTTTGGAATTTGATTTAAATTTAATATCGCTTTAACCATATATTGAACTTGGGCTTTTTCTGCACGTCCTTGACCTGTCAACGCCTGCTTTATTTGCAAAGGAGTGTATTCAAACAAGTTTCCAAGTTTACGTTTACCCCTTTCAACAATAACCCCTCTTGCCATAGCAACATTAATCGCCGTTTTTTGATTGTTTTGAAAAAATAATTCTTCAAGAGCCAAACACTCGGGCTTAAACTTTTCAATTAAATAATCAATACCATCAGCAATTTGCACAAGTCTTGTTGGAAAATCTGTGTCTTTATCAGTTGTTATAACTCCATAATCAAGACACTTAACATTGCTGCCTACCTTTTCAATCACCCCAAAGCCAACAATCGCATAACCAGGGTCTATTCCCAAAATAATCACAAATATATTATATAAAACTTAACAAGATTAGTCAATCAAATAAAACAAATAATGAGAATATACACATATAAAGAGTGGTTTTAAATAAAAGTTTTTGTTCGTTAAAAAAACTAAATTTACTTGCCACCTTAAAAGTTGCAAACTATTAAATTTTTATTCTTAAATTTCTTTATAAAAAAATTAGAATAAACCCAATTTTGTCTGCATTTTATTCTAATTTTTATGTCTTGTTGTGAAATTTTAGATTTTATAACTAGACAGGATTTTTAATTTTATAGATTAACGTTATGATAAACGTCTTGTACATCATCATTATCTTCTAATGCGTCAATCATTTTTTCAAAACTTTCACATTGTTTTTCATCAAGGTCGATATAACCGTTTGGAACAAGTTCAATATTAGAACTTAAAAATTTAACACCTTTGCTTTGCAAATTTTCTTGAACTTGACCAAATTTGTCAGGGCTTGAATAAACTTCAAAAACGTCGCCATCATTAACAACATCATCGGCCTCAGCTTCTATCGCCCATTCAAAAAGTTGATCTTCAGAAATTTTGTTATCTTTTTCAATCACAAAAACGCCTTTTCTTTCAAACATAAAAGAAACACAACCAGTTTGACCCAAACTTCCGCCAAACTTATCAAAAATGTGACGAACATCGCCTGCTGCACGATTTTTGTTGTCTGTTAAAACATTAACAATAACAGCACTTCCGCCAACACCGTAACCCTCATAAGTTATTTCTTCATAATTTCCGCCACCCAGTTCGCCTGCTGCTTTTTTGATTGAACGTTGAATATTGTCATTAGGCATGTTGTTGTTTCTTGCTTTTACAATCAAGTTGTATAACTTTGGATTTGAATTTGGATCGCTTCCGCCCATTTTAACTGCAACTGCAATTTCTTTGCCTATTTTTGTGAAAACTTTTCCTCTTTGTGCATCCATTTTTTCTTTTGTGTGTTTAATATTATTAAATTTGCTATGACCGCTCATAAATTTCCCCTTTAAATTAGTTTGCTTATTATTATAAAACAATTTAATGTTTTTTGTCAAAAGATTTTTTA
>CAJMEO010000049.1 GCA_905212505.1 uncultured Christensenella sp. | reverse complement strand
AATAAAAAATAATTTATCAGAATTTTTATTTCCAAGCACAATTCACTGCATTTGTTGTGGCAGTGAAATTTTTGATAATGAAGATTTTTGTTTGTGTGAAAATTGTCTTAAAAATTTAAAATTTTTGAATAGCTATAACACTTGCAAAATATGTGGCACTCTTATCACAGGCTCGGGAAATCTTTGTGAACGATGTGTTAAAAATACATATAAAAATTTCAAACTTGCTCGCTCAGTGTTTGAATATGATGAAAACATGGTCAACATAATTCACAACCTAAAATTTAACAACAAGCAGTATCTGTCAAAACCTCTAAGCAAACTTCTGTTTGATTTTTATAAGCATTGTTATGAACTTCAAGACACAGATATCATTGTTCCTGTCCCATTATTTGCATCAAAACGCAAAAAGCGTGGATACAATCAATCCGAACTTTTGCTTGAAAGTTTTAAAGTAACGGGAAAAGTTCATTTTGACATTGTTTCAAAAGTAAAAGAAACTCAAAGTCAACGAACAAAAAGTGCCAAGGACCGCTTTGAAAATATGAAAAATTGCTTTCATATTGTTAAACCCGAACTTATTAAAAACAAAAACGTTTTGATTGTTGATGATGTTTTCACAACTGGAGCAACTTGCAACAGTCTTGCAAAAACTTTGCTTAAAAAAGGGGCAAAACAGGTTAAGTGCCTAACACTTGCAAGCACAACAAAACATATTTTATAAAAATTTAAAACTTATTATAATCAAAAAGGTCATTCTGACCCAAAGATTTAAACAAACTATACAAAATATAATGATGAATGAAAACTCTTAAAATAAAAATGAACATATTGAAAAATTATCAATATGTTCTTTTTTTCGCAAAAGTTCACAAGTATTTCTATTTATAAATTTTCTTAAAATTTTTAACACCACTATTATAAATATTAATTTGACTAGTATTAAAATTTATAAAAAACACATTAAAAACGAAATAAATTAAAGTTATATTTCTTTTCTGTCAAAGAAAGAGCGTTGCAAAGTTGCTGCGTCAACATATTCTATTTCTGCCCCCAAACTGATGCCCTGAGCAAGCCTTGTCACTTTAATATTTAGTGGTTTTAAAAGTTTTGCAAGATACATGCTTGTTGCTTCGCCTTCAACGTCGGTTCCAAGCGCCAAAACAACTTCGGAAACATTTCCTTCGGCAATTCTTTTTAACAAACTTGAAATGTTAAGGTCATCAGGCGATATATTTCTTATTGGGCTTAGCGTTCCATTCAAAACATGAAAAAGTGCATTAAAATTTTTGATTTTTTCAAAGTTTTTTATGTCTTTGCTCTCTTTTACAACACAAACAACATCACTTTTTCGTGATGAACAAATTTCACAAATATCGTCAGTTGTGAAATTTCCACAAATTTTACAAATTTTTATATTGTTTTTTACATTTAAAATATTTTTTGCTAAACTTTCTGCATCTTCTTTGCTCATGTTTATAATTGAATAAGCATATCTTTCAGCCGTTTTTAGTCCCACTGTTGGAAGTTTTGTGAAACTATTAATTAATTTATCGAAATCTTGACTAATCATTTTTAAAAGGGTAAATTTCCCATATCCCCCATAGTAGATTTTTTAAGTTCATCAACTTTTTTGCTTGCGTCATTAAAACATGCTGTAATCATGTCTTCTAGCATTTCAGTGTCTTGTGGGTCAACAATTTGTGGATCAATTTTTAAACTTACAATTTCTTTTTTCCCATTAAGTTCAATTGAAATCATTCCGCCACCAGCGGTGCTAGTAACAGTTGACGCCTCCAATTCTTCCTGCTTTCTTTGCAAATCTTCTTGCATTTTTTGTGCTTGCTTCATAAGTTGTTGCATGTTCATTCCGCCCATGCCTCCACCAAAGCCACCTCTAAAATTATTCATAATATCACTCCTTTATTTCAATCTCATTAAATTTTTGTTTTAACACCCATTCTTCGTTTTGGTGTTGGTCTTCTATGTTAAATTTATATTCTATTTTTAAATTATTTTCTTTTATTATATCATTTATTATATTTAAGTTATCATCTCTTTCCAAAATTTCTTTATAATTTTCGCCATTAAAGGATAAAATTAAATTGTTATTTTCAATTTTTGCATCTTCAAAATTTTGAAAAACCGAATTTAAAAGATGAAAATTATTTTCTCGCAAATATTTTAAAATTTTTGCAACAAATTTTGGTGCATTGTTTTGATTTTGAATTGTTTCACTCTTTATTTCTTCTTGTCTTTCACACCCTTTAATTTCTTCTAAAACTTCGGCTTTCTGATTTAATTTGCCAACTGTTTCAGTTATCGTTTTTTTTTGAGCCAAATTTTCATCCTTTGTGCCACAAACCGATAAAAGCGTTATTTCAAGCATTGTTCTTGCATCAACAGAATATTTAAGTTGGGTTTCTATGCTTGATAATTTTGTCATTATGTTTAAAAGTTCATCACCAGAAAATTTGTCTGCTTCAAGTTGTAATTTTAAAAAATAATCTTTTGGCATCATCAAAAATTTTTGTGCATTATTAACAGTTTTGATTGTTAACAAGGTTTTAAGATGATTTATTAATTCTTTATTTAAAATTGTAAAATTTTTTCCACTTAATGCTAGGTTATTAAGTTCAGTTAACAATTTCTCTCCATCATGCTTTGAAAGTGCGTCTGACAATGAAATCAAACTGTCAATATTTGACGCTCCCAAAGCCTCTAAGCATTTTTCATAAGTAACATTTTTGTTAGAATATGCAACGCATAAATCAGCAATAGAAAGAGTGTCTCTAACACTGCCTTCACCTCTGTCAGCAATCAAATTTAAAGCTTCTTGTTCAAACTTAACACTTTTTTCATTAAAAATTTTTGTTAATAACTTTATTAAATCTTCACAAGAAACAAGCTTAAAATCAAAACGCATGCATCTTGAAAGAATGGTTTTTGGAAGTTTATGAACCTCGGTTGTGCAAAGAATAAATATTGCATGTTTGGGTGGTTCTTCCAAGGTTTTTAGAAGTGCATTATATGCACTGTCTGTTAACATATGAACTTCATCTATTATATAAACTTTATATTTCCCAACCACCGGTGGATATTTAATTTTATCACGAAGATCTCTAATTTCATCAACACGATTATTTGATGCAGCATCAATTTCAAGTATGTCAAGATTTGAATTGGAACTTAATTCTTTGCAAACATCGCAATTCAAACATGGTGAACCATTTTGATTGTTTGTGCAATTTATTGCTTTTGCAAAAATTTTTGCTGTACTTGTTTTTCCTGTGCCTCTTGTTCCGCAAAACAAATAGGCATGACTTAAACTTTCACTTAAAATTTGATTTTTAAGTGTTGTTATTATATGGTCTTGCCCAATAACTTCGTCAAAAGTTTTAGGACGATATTCTCTGTATAATGCTAAATTTATCATTTTACTTCCTTAAATTGTTATCTTTCAACTTTTCTATTTCTATACTAAATTATATATTAAAACCAAAATAATTTCAAACAATTTTATGGCAAAATCACAAAAAAGACAAAGTTTAAGTTGTAAATTTAAATTAAAATAACTCTTTTAATTTTGTTAAAGTTCTTTCTTTGTATATTCATTTATATCTATATCGTTTTTGCAAGTTGTATTTCTTCTGTTTCTTTATTTTCTGTAAAACTTTGTGCATGTTTGTTAAGTTTTTGTTTTTTAACAGTTCTAACTTTGCTTTCACACAAACTGTAACATTCTTCTTTTTCAACTTTTTTTGCTAAAATCTTTTTCTTTTTCCTTCTAACAAAAAAATCTTTAATTTTATTACAAACACTAAAACAAGCACAGCCAATCCCAGCACTCAAAACATTCCAGCAAATATCAATAACTGTTGGATATCTGCCAAAAGGCAAAATCATTTGACATATCTCGATTGCCAGACTAAGCAGAAAACCAGCGAAAAGCGCTCTTTTTAAGGTTTTTTTATTCTTTGCTTTTGCATATTGACTTGCCATAAAACCAAGAGGAGCAAGCATCAAACAGTTAACAGCAACTTCAAATGGATCTAATGCTCCAATGCCCAAACTAAACATTCTGTTAAACCAAGGTGTGCTTGGATTGAAATTTAATGTTAACATAAAATTTTCAAAGGCTCTTCCCGGAAGGGCAAGAAACAAGGCAAAAGCGCTATAAGCAATCATGCCAATAACCGACATAACCTTATTCACTTTTTGATTTTTACAAAAAAGCGACATCCCCAAAGGTAATCCCACAAAACCTACGGCGGTTATTCCCAAAATTGCTAAGGCCGAAATCGTAATCATATTTCCTCTCTTTTAAATGATTTTAGCATATAAAACGTCAAATTTCAACACTTTTGAAAAAATATTTTCTTAAATGTAGTTTGGCAATTTGAAATTAACATTGAAAGTATTTTTCAATGTTTTGTGTAGTTTTAAATAATGTTTTCAATATTAAATTTCAGTTTAAATTATAGTTTAAATTATTATAATT
>CAJMEO010000048.1 GCA_905212505.1 uncultured Christensenella sp. | reverse complement strand
ACTTTATATAATACAAAATTTTTATAATTTTTTCAAGTTTTTTTAATTGATTTTATTTTTAGTTGTTTAAATGTATTTATTTTTTATTTAAACAGCAATTTTTATATTTCTTTCCACTTCCACATGGGCAAGGGTCGTTTCTGCCAACTTCAGGCTTATGGACCACTGGTTTTGCTTTTTTGGCTTTTTCACTTTGCTCGATTGCAACTTGAACTTTTGATAATATTCTTTGCGAATCTTCTCTGTTCATTAAGTTCATCGGAATGCTAACTTCAGCTCTTGCTAAGAATTTTGCGGTGTTTACACGAATTGTTTTAACCATGTTTTCAAACATATCATAGCCTTCATTTTTATAAGCCAAAAGTGGGTCTTGACGAGTTGAAATTTCTCTTCTTAACATACTCATGCTGTCTATATGTTCAACCCATGCTTTGTCAACATTTTTTAACAACAAGTTTCTTTCAATTGTTGAAAAATCAATGCTGAAATTTTGTTTGAAACCTTCAACTTTTAAGTCATAAAGTTTATGAACATCTTTTAAAATCTTTTCTATAATTTCATTAACTTGAAGGTCGTCAGACATTTGTTTTGTAACGAAATTTGTGTTTTGTGCAAAAATGCCCTCTTGTTCTAATATCCTGTTAAGTTTTTCAATATCCCAATTTTCTGATGGGATATCGTCGGAAATCACTTCATTGACAAGATCTGATATATATTCGTCAATCATATCCATAACTTCATCATGAACATCAGCACCATTAATAACTTTATTTCTTTCGTTATAAATTATTGTCCTTTGAGCATTTAAAACATCATCAAACCCTATTAAATTTCTTCTAACGGCAAAGTTTGCTGCTTCAACACGTTTTTGAGCCATTTCAATCTGCTTTGAAATAAGTTTCATGCTCATGATTGGTTCATTTTCGTCAAGTTTAAAAAATCTTACAATGCTTTTTAATCTATCGCCACCAAAAATTCTAACCAAATCATCTTCAAGTGACACAAAGAATGTGCTTTCACCCTTATCACCTTGTCTTCCGGCACGACCCCTTAACTGATTGTCAATACGCCTACTTTCATGACGTTCTGTGCCCAAAACAAACAAGCCACCAACTTCAATAACTTTTTGCTTTTCTTCATCCGTTTGTTTTTTAAATTCAGCATAATATTTTTGATAGGTTTGTTTTGCATTGTTAATTTCATCATTATCTGTTTCAACAAAAGAAGTGCTTAGGTTTATCAAATCTTCATTAAAGCCGTCATTTCGCATTTTTTGTTTTGCCAAAAATTCAGCATTTCCACCAAGCAAAATATCTGTTCCACGTCCTGCCATATTGGTTGCAATTGTAACCGCACCAAGTTTTCCGGCTTGAGCAATTATTTCACTTTCTTTACTATGATTTTTTGCATTCAAAACATTATGTTTTATGCCATTTTTTGTTAGTAACTGACTGATTAATTCACTTTTATCAACCGTTGTTGTGCCAACCAAAACAGGTTGCCCTTTTTTGTTTCTTTCAATTATTTCTTTAACAACAGCATTAAATTTTGCTGCAACATTAGCATAAACAACATCGTTATTATCTTTTCTTTGAATTGGATTGTTTGTTGGAATTGTTACAACGTCTAAATCATAAATTTTGTTAAATTCGGTTTCTTCAGTTTTTGCAGTTCCGGTCATACCACTTAATTTTTTGTATAATCTAAAATAATTTTGATAAGTGATTGTTGCAACTGTTAAATTGTCTTCATTAATTTCAACGCCTTCTTTTGCCTCTATCGCTTGATGAAGCCCATCAGAATATCTTCTTCCCTTAAGCACACGACCAGTAAATTCGTCTACAATCAAAATCTGACCATCGTCAACAATATATTGACTGTCTTTTTCAAACAAATAATTGGCTTTCAAAGCATTTGCAATGTAGTGGTTAAGTTCCATATTGTCGGCACTTGATAAATTTTCAACTTTAAAATATTTTTCAGCTTTTTCAATTCCATTTTCTGTTAGTCTTACAATTTTGTGTTCTTCGTCCACTTCAAAATCAGTGTCTTTTGCAAGTGTTCTTACAAATTTTTGACAAGTAAAATAAATTTCGCCACCTTTAATGCCTTGCCCACCACTTATAATAAGCGGAGTTCGTGCTTCATCAATCAAAATTGAATCAACTTCGTCGACAATGGCAAAATTTAATCCACGCTGGCAAAAGTCTTCTTTGCGTTGAAGCATGTTATCACGCAAATAGTCAAAACCCATTTCACTGTTTGTTCCATAAGTTATATCTTGAGCATAAGCAAGCCTTTTTTCGTCCTGCTTCATGCCTGATAGTGTTAACCCAACAGTTATGCCCAAAAAGTTGAATATTTTGCCCATCCATTCACTGTCACGACTAGCCAAATATTCATTTACTGTTATTATGTGAACACCTTGCCCTGTTAAAGCATTTAAATATGCAGGTAAAGTTTCAACCAAGGTTTTTCCTTCACCTGTTTTCATCTCGGCAATACGCCCTTGATGAAGAGCAATTCCACCCAAAATTTGAACATAAAAATGTTTCATTTTCAAAACTCTGTAACTTGTTTCTCTAACCGTAGCAAAAGCTTCTGGCAAAATATCGTTAAGAGTTTCACCCTTATTCAATCTTTCTTTAAATTCAACTGTTTTATGCTTTAATTCTTCATCTGTAAGTTTTGAATATTCTTCGTCAAGAGCCATAACTTTGTCGGCTATAACTTTTAATTTTTTGATATTCCTTGCGTTATCTGATGCAAAAATATATGAAAATAGTCCCATAAATATCTCTCCTAACTTAAAATATACTAAATCAGAACGAAAAAGTAAAGCAAAAACAATCAAAATTTTATATGATTGTTCTTTTATTTATCAACTTCTAACATTATTTAACTCACATTAAAAAAGATATTCAAAAAAATCAAAACAAAAATAAATCCGCATCTTTTCAATTTAGGTTAATAAACTTATTCTGAGCCATAGTTTCAATGTGCAATGAATTTGTTTTTTTAACATTTAAAAAGTTGCCATAATGATTATTTTATGATATAATTGTGATTATTTTAAGGAGAAAATTATGCATTGGAGTGAGAAAATAGCATTAAAAGTGATTGAAAGAAATCCAAATAAAGAAGAATATATTTGTGCGGCAGGCATAAGTCCATCAGGGAGTGTGCATGTTGGCAATTTTAGAGATATTGCAATCCCCTATTTTGTTTGTAAGGCACTAAAAAAACTTGGCAAAAAAGCAAAACTTTTGTTTTCGTGGGACGATTTTGACAGATTAAGAAAAGTGCCAGCAAATGTAAGCAATGTTGTGAGCGGATTTGAAAAATATATTGGAATGCCATACACCCAAATTCCTTGTCCTTTTGATGAAAATGAAACTTACGCTTCATATTTTCAAAAAGAATTTGAAGAGGCATTGAAAACTTTGGGCGTTGATTATGATGTTAGATATCAAACCAAAGAATATTTAAGTGGAAGATATGCAAAAAATGTGGCAATAGCTCTTGAAAAAAGAAAAGAAATTTATGATATTTTGATGAGTTTTAAAACTCAAGAAGCAAACAATCAAGACCGTGAAAATTATTATCCAGTAAGCGTTTATTGCAGCGGCTGTTTTAAAGACACAACAAAAGTTACAAATTATAATCCACAAACTCACGAACTTACATATTTTTGTCGTGAATGCGGAAAAGAAGAAACTGTTAATGTGCTTGAATATTTCAAAATAAAATTAATATGGAAAGTTGATTGGCCAATGCGCTGGAAAGAAGAAGGAGTAGACTTTGAGGCTGGCGGAATTGACCATGCTGCAAGCGGTGGAAGTTATGATGTTGACACCGTGCTAAGCCCAAAAATTTGGGATTATCAAGCCCCTATTTTTCAAGGATATGGATGGCTTGGCTTTCAAGGTGTTTCTTCTATGCATTCTTCAAGTGGGATTAACATCACCCCAACGAATGCCTTAAAACTTTATGAACCTGAAATTTTGAGATGGTTATTTTGTAAGTATGAGCCAAAAGATGCCTATAACTTTTATTTTGATGAAACTATAATCAGGCACTACAGCGAATATGATAAAAATCTTACATCCTATCTTGATGGAACATGTGATGATTTCACAAGAGATTTGTTTGACCTTGTTTTGATTAAAAAAGAGAATAAAGTTAAAACCCCTTTTGGAACTATCGCTTCAATTGCTCCAATTGTAGATTTTAAACTTGATAAAGTTAAGTCTTGCCTTAACAAAGCAGGTGTTGACTTTGATGAAGACAGTTATGATAGATTAACCCGAGCAGAATATTGGATTAAAACATATATGCCTCAAAAAATGTATAAGCTTTTGGATGAATTTAATGCAGAATTCGCAAAAAGCTTAAATGAAGAGCAAAAAGAAGTTGTTAAAAAACTTTATAATTATTTATCTGAAAATGAAGTTAAAGAAACCTTTGAAAAAGCAGAAAGAGCCTATAAGGAAGCAAAATAATGATTGATTTTCGTCCTTTTT
>CAJMEO010000047.1 GCA_905212505.1 uncultured Christensenella sp. | reverse complement strand
ATTTTTTGTGCTATAATAATATAAATTTTATAGGGCAAGAATATTATGATAAACACCGAAAAACTAAATGAAATTGAAAATAAAATAAAAACCATTAAGGAGTGTCTTTGACAAAAAAAAGATTGAACTTGATATGCTTAATGAAAAATTAAGCAAAATACGTGATTATTCTTTAAATAAAGAATTGATTGATATTAACAAAAAAATAACTGCCATACAAAAAGATATTTTAGAGTTTGACAGCATTCAAAAGTCTTTTTTTGAGATAAAACAAAATTTAAACCTAGAGTTTTGTGATGAAAACGAACAAAAAACTTTAGAAGACATGATTAATGAAGAAATTAATATATTGTTTGAAAAAACAAACAATCTTTTTTTGATAACTTTGCTTAACGGTGAATATGACAATCTTAACGCAATTGTTTCTTTTCATTCTGGCGCTGGCGGAACCGAAAGTTATGATTTTGTTCAAATGTTATTTAGGATGATTTTAAGATATTGCGAAAATCTTAATTTTAAAGTTATAATTTTAGATCAAGTTTTGGATGATAACGGAATTAAAAGTTTAACCTTAAAAGTTTGTGGCGAAAATGCTTATGGTCTTTTAAAAAGCATTAAAGGTGTTCACAGACTTGTTAGGATTTCACCTTTTGATGCAAACAAAAGGCGTCACACAACCTTTGCAAGCATTGAAGTTTTGCCAGAAATTGAAAACAATAATGACGTTCAACTTTGTGACGACGAATTAAAAATTGACACCTTCCGATCTGGCGGTGCGGGCGGACAACACGTGAATAAAACCGAAAGTGCAGTTAGAATAACCCATATCCCAACAGGAATTGTTGTTACATGCCAAAATGAAAGAAGTCAAATTCAAAACAAAGAACAGGCGCTAAAGGTTTTGAAAAGCAAACTTCTTTCAATCAAAAACGAACAACATCTTGACAAAATAAGCGAAATCTCAGGAAAATCATTAAAAATTGAATGGGGCAGTCAGATAATTAGTTACGTATTTTGCCCATACACCCTTGTAAAAGACCACCGAACAGGTTTTGAAACAAGCAATGTTCAAGATGTGTTAGATGGAAATTTGCATGGTGTTGTGCTTTCATATTTATTAAATTTTAACAAAAATGAAAAATAATTTAAACTAACTCCCAAGCATTTCATTTGATAGATAAAAGAAAACATATTGACCACGTTTTCAATATGTTTTCTTTTTTTATTTGTTTTTTAAAAAAAGCCAAATGATTTAATTTTTAAGTTTTGTTTAATTCATTTATCTAACCAATTTTTATCTTTAATATTAAACAAACACATTAACAAAATTTTTATCTTCGCTGATTAAAAATTCTTTAAGATAACTATATCTTTTTGCTTGATAATTGTTTTTTATCATTCTTTTTAAACTTTTCTTGTCGCCAACAAGCACAACAGTTTTTTTTGCTCTTGTAACACCTGTATATAATAAGTTTCTTGTCAAAATCATGCTCGGCCCACTGATTAGTGGCATAACCACAACATCAAATTCGCTTCCCTGACTTTTATGAATTGTTATTGCATAACTTAGTGTTAATTCAAGAAGATTTTGTCGTTCATACACTGCTTTTCTTCCGTCATCAAACAAAACAGTCACCTGATTGTCTGTTAAATTAATGTTATCAATAATGCCCATGTCTCCATTGAACACACCCACGCCTTCTTCAACATAAAATTCACTAACTTGTCTTGACCAAGTTTGTTCATAGTTGTTTGTTGTTTGCATCACTTTATCCCCAAGCCTGAAAATAACATTTTCAGTGATAATTTCGGGCTTAAATTCATCACTAGGATTTAACCTTTCTTGAAGTTCTTTATTCAAATTATCAATTCCGCAAACAGCATTTTTCATGGGTGCCAAAACTTGAATTTTTAATGGGTCAATATTCAAAAAATTTGGAAGCCTGTTTGTTACAAGTTCAATAATGCTTTTTGATATTTCAAAAGGTTCAAGTTTAGTTTCAAAAAAGAAATCTCTTGATGAGTTATCAATTATTGGCATCTCTCCTTGATTTATTGCATGAGCGTTTGTTATTATCAAACTTTTTGCATCTTGTCTGTAAATTTCTGTTAAACTTTCAACATCAACAACATCACTATTTAATATGTCAGACAAAACATTGCCTGCTCCCACACTTGGAAGTTGGTCTTTATCCCCAACCAAAATAACTTGACTGCCCTTTTTAACCGCTTTCAATAAATGATAAAAAATATTAACATCCACCATAGAAACTTCATCAACAATAACCGCGTCGGCATTTATAGGATTTAGTTCGTTTCTGTTAAACAAATTAACATTTTCATCCTTAAAGTTAAGTTCTAAGGCTCTGTGAATTGTGCTTGCATCTTCGCCTGTGCTTTCGTTAAGTCTTTTGCTGGCTCTTCCGGTTGGAGCAAGCAAAACAAATTTTTTCTTTTGAAGTTTTAACAAATAAATCAAGCACTTTATGATTGTTGTTTTGCCCGTTCCCGGACCACCGGTTATAACAGAAAACCCCGAATTTATGCTTTTTATTATTGCCTGTTTTTGTTTTTCATGAAGAATAATTTTGTTTTGTTTTTCAAATTCTTGAATTTCGTTTTGGGGTTGTATTTTATCAAACAAATATGTATATTTAAGTGCTATAATTTTGTTGGCTATGCTTTTTTCCATTCTAAAATATTTAGAAAGCATAACATTAACGCCATTTTCTTCTTCTATTAATGAAACAATATTTTCTATGCTCAAATTAATAAGCAGTTCGTCAAGTTTTTTGTCTATTAACTTTAACATGATTCTAAGCAACTTGCTTGTTTCAGCAAATAAATCTTTTTTGGGAAGATAAGTGCTTCCGTCTTTGTCGCTATTTTCTTTTAATACGTGCAACAGCCCAGCCCTAAGCCTGTAATCACTTTTTTCATTTATGCCAACTTTTTTTGCAATTTTATCAGCACTTAAAAACCCAATTCCATCAACATCTTCAATAAGTTTATATGGATTTTCACTAACAATTCTTTCGGTTTTTTCACCATAAATATTAAATATTTTTAAAGCAAGATTGGTTGAAATATCATAGCTTTGCAAAAACATAATTGCATTTTGCATTGTTTTCAATTCTTCATACGCCTCATGAATTTGCACGGCTTTTGCAGGGCTAACACCCCTCACTTCAACCAATTTTTGAGGATTAAATTGAATGACGTCAAGGGTTGACTCTTTAAACCTTGAAACTATATTCATAGCCGTAACCGGCCCCACTCCCTTAATTAGTCCACTTCCTAAATATTTAATAATTCCGTCCACACTTGTTGGTGCCAAAACTTTCACTTTTGAAACTTTAAACTGCTCGCCATATTTTTTGTTTTTAATTATTTCACCTTCAAGTTCAACATTTTGCCCAGCGCAAACAATTGGGAACTTGCCAACACAAGTCATCATTTCGCCCATAACATCACAAACTGTAACAGTGTAACCATTTATATCATTTCTGTAAACAACTTCTTCAATTTCAGCACTGATTCTCATGCTTTTATATTATCAAAATAAAGGGTTTTTGTCAAATGCTAAACTTAATTGTTTTTTTAAAAAAACTTAACAAATTTTACACAAAAAAATAGGCAACATTTTATCACCTATTTTTTATGAAATGTAAATTATCTTATTTAATAAAAACATCTTCTTTATTGCATGTTGTAAGATACTTTCTTATAAGTTTAAGATATGTTTCAGTGAATGGGTCTGTGTTTCCAAGATAATAATCATCTCTGGTTAACCCAACATTGTCAACCTCCATTGTTAGCCCAAAACCATGAGATTGCAATTTTTTTTGAACTTCTAAATATTTTGATTTTGCTTCGCCGCTTAATGCATTATTTTTCATCAAAACAACAAGCATTAATGCATCTTGCCCATAAATTGTTTTTGCTTTAATATTTGCACCAATTTCGTTTAAATAATCAAGAACATCCATTTGACAATTTAAAGCTGCAACCATATAAAGCGTAACACCATCTTCAAACTTGGAATCTATGTTTGCACCACTTTCAACAAGGGCTTTGACTTTGTTTAAATTAACGGCTTTTGTTGTGTTAATCAATTTGTATAAAGCATAACTTTTGTCACGTTCAAGTTCATCAGACTTGATTTTTAAATAGGCACAATATTTTAAATTTAATAGCCCACCATTTTCATCTTTATTTTGAAGATATTTTTTCAATTTTTTTTCATATTTATTTAAATATTTTGTCATAAACAACCTCTACAAAATATTATCATATAATTTTGGCATTGTCAATATCAAATTTTAGAATATTTTTAATTAAATTTGTTTTAAGTCTATGATTTTCAAAGCATTACACTGCAAAAAGGCAAAAATTAATTTGAAAAAATTTTAGAAATATGTTGACAAAATATTTTGTTTAATATATAATGTGAGAGTTGGTCCCATGGTCAAGAGGTTAAGACACCACCCTTTCACGGTGGTATCAGGGGTTCGATTCCCCTTG
>CAJMEO010000046.1 GCA_905212505.1 uncultured Christensenella sp. | reverse complement strand
TTAATAAAAACATTAAATTTCTTTTTTGTTATATCCAAGATTATTTATCAAAACATCATTGTTTCTCCAGTTTTCTTTAACTTTAACCCAAAGTTCCAAAAAAACTTTACTTTCAGTTAAATGCTCAAGTTCTTCCCTTGCATGACTCCCTATTTTTTTTAACATTTCACCATTTTTTCCAATAATAATAAGTTTATGAGCAGGTTTTTCACAAAATATAGTTGCCGAAATTTTAAGAAGATTTTCCCCCTCCGTGAAAGAGTCTATAACAACAGCAAGTCCATGTGGCACTTCTTCTTGCAAATATAATAGGGCTTTTTCACGAATAATTTCACTTGCCAAAAACTTTAAACTAACGTCTGTTACTTCATCATCGGCATAAAATTTTTGTCCTTCTGGAATAAATTTCAAAACACTTTCAATCAAAACATCAATATTCTTTTTTCTATATGACGAAATCGGAATGATTTCTTTTACATTTTCAAGTGAATTTAATGCGCTTAGTTTTGGATATAATTTTTCAAAATTTGTTTTATCAATTTTTGAAACAACCACAATAACAGGCACCCCTGTTAATGCGTAAGAATTTATCAAATCCAAATCATCTTTTTCAAAAGGTTTTAAGCCATCAAGCATAAAAATCAAACAGTCAATGCCATCAACCCCGCTTTTGATGCTCTCTTCCATAAAAGCATCAAGTTTGTTTTTTGACTTATGAATCCCAGGGGTGTCAGTAAAGACAATTTGATAGTCTTTGGTGGTTAAAATTCCATTAATTTTATTTCTAGTGGTTTGTGGTTTGGGGCTTGTTATTGAAACTTTTTGATTAACCAAACAATTAAGCAAAGTGCTTTTCCCAACATTTGCTTTTCCAACAATTGCAACAAAACCCGATTTGAACATTTTTAGCTCCTTTTAAGTTTAAATTTTGACAAAATCATTTCTTCTCTTGCTCTCATTAAATTTTTATCAAGTTCTTGCATGTGGTCATATTCCAAAAGATGCAAAAGCCCATGAACAAACAAATAACAAATTTCACGTTCTTGAGAATGTCCATATTCAATTGCTTGACTTTGGGCCCTATCAAGATTAATAACAATATCGCCTAAATAAACTTTATTGTTTTCAGGATTTATGTCAAGCGGAAAATCTTTTCGCCTTATTTTTTTGTTAAAAATATTAGTTAACGCTGGAAAACTTAAAACATCAGTTGCCTCATCAACATTACGTGTTCTTAAATTAAGTTCTTGCATATCCTGAGAATAAACAAATTCAACGGTCGCTTCCAAAACATGATGATTTTGACCCGTTTGTTTTAAGCCTACTTTGAAAATTTTTTTTAGTTTTTTTGACAAGTTTTTATCAATCTCTTCACCCACAAAATTTAGCATAATTCCCCTTAACTTAATGACTGAATAGTTTCAATATAGCAAGTTATAATCTTTCCATTTTCAATGTCTGAAATTTCAATTTTTGTGTTTAATTTTTCAACATTTTCCGGAACCTGCTTTTCAGTCTCCTTTATTATTGTATCAATTATTGCATCTTTTTGCAATGAAAAATCGTTTTTTATTAAATTTTCTTTAATTTCATAATAAATTTCTTTATAAATTTTGATTGGAACGATTAAATTTTCAAACAAATATTGAGTTTTTGTTTCCTTTTCAAATTTCAAAAAGTTTACATTTTTAACCTTCATTTTCATTCTTTTATTAAAAATTTCATAATAAGAATTTTCAATTTTTTTACCTGTTCTTTCCAAAACTTTTTCTTCTTCAAAAAATGTTGTTTTGCATTCATACCAAACTTGCATTTCAATGTTTGCAATAGCCTTGCATTCAACTGTTTTGTTTGAATTTTTCATATAGCCTTCAACTATAACGTCGCCCTTTTTAACACTGTCGCCAACACTAAACTTGGCAGTGCCTTGAACAACTTCTAATTTTAAAATTTTGCCATTTTCTTTAGCAATAATGTTTGAGCTTGAAATAATATCTTTGGCATCAATTTTTTCTTTTATGTTAATAATCAAACTTGTGCCTTTTTTTATAACACTGCACAAACTTATGTTTGAAAAATTGTTTTCCAACCCTGTTTCAAGTTCTTCAAGATTAAACTTAGCAAAAAAAGTGTTTTGTTTTAATCCCAAAGTTTGAAGATAGGTTATAATTTCATCATTACTTATTTGCTTTGTTCCAAAAACATAAATTTTACCCAAAAAATTCGAATTAAAAAATAGCATTACAAAAAACAAAATAATTAACAAAAAAAGTCCCAATCTTTTTGATACAAAATCTTTTAGAAAACTGTAGCCATATCTTGCAATTATTTTAAAATTATAATCTTTATCTTTGTTTTCTTCAAAAAAATCTATTTTCTCTTTTGGTATTTTTTTATATTCTTCTTCAGAAAAATGATTGATAATCTCTAATACTTCTGTATATGCTTTTGAATATGTATTATTCATCTTTTGTTACTCCTTCTTCATTTCTTTCATTAGATAAAACATTTTCAACTCTATCCATTTGCTCTACTTGTTCTAAGTCAAGCCCATTACTTATTGCATTTTTTACAATATCCTTCATGGAAATATGTTTAGCTTCTTGCTTTTTTATATATTCATCAATTCCAATTTCCTCTGTTTTAAATTTTGAAAAATCTAATTGTGATGGAATTGCATCAAAAAAACTTTTTTCTTCTGCTAATGCTCCTGTATATCTACCAACAAAATCATCTACAATTTCTTTAGATTCAGCATCGGTCTTTCCATTTAATAACATCGTTCTCAAATTTTCTGTTTCATCTTCAGTTAATTCTGTTTTTCCTAATATTCTTGAATTTTCTATTTCTTCTTGTTTTTCTAGAGGATAATCTAATTTTTTTCCTAAATATCCAAATCCCCTAATAATCTTTGATTTTGTTGTTTTTCCCCTATCTGACATTTCTCCATAATCAGATATGTATTGTAATGCATTCTTTCCTTGTACATGAATTTGTTCAAGTTCTCCTTTTATTTGGTATGAATGACGTATAAAATCTGCAAAAGTTTGTCCTTGTCCTAAGTCTTTATCCCTTGCTTCTATTACTTTAAAAGCCATTTGCGTTTTTTCAAAATATTTATCTGTTCTAATCTCTTGTTCTGGACAACCTAAACTTCTTGTTATTGCCACTGCAACTGCTTGTACAAAACCTTCTGTTACTTGATTATGTATTACTTCTTCTCCATTAGGTAATATTTCAGTTGTTGTTAAACCTGTTGAAATATTAAATTGACTTTCTGCTGGTAAATCTATAACTTCTGATATGATTCTTGCTCCGTTTACATATTCCACTTTTCTATATCTATCTACTTTATCATAATTACTGTATGTTCTTCCATCTATACTTGTATACATCTGTGGTTCAGCTTTTGGTACAAAATCTTTTTCCATATGATGAGTCACCTCATGAAAAAAAGTGTCTCTTAAATCTGTTAAATCATGAAATGTTGCTCCCTCTCGTAACTTTTTCCCTTCGCTATCTCTAACTTCTTTAAATATAGCTACTGTATCTGCTAGCTTACCATTTTTATCGAAATAGCAAAAATTCATTGCTCCCGTATGCTTTCTTACAGTATCATAGTATTCTTGTGAATTTGCCATCATCATGGTTTTATCTTGATAGTTCTTACCATATAATATGTCATCATTATTCTCATTAAATTCACCTAGAACTAAATTATCAATTTCCATTAACTTACTTAGTGCTTCATCAAAACTTACTATACCATTAGTAATATTTTCTATTCCTTTTGAATATTCATATGCTAATAGCAATGTTATATTAACTTCTTCCCCATTTTCATCTATAATACTTTTCTGCCAAGTATCCTTTTCACTTAACGCTTTGCTTGCCTTTGCTAAATTTTTAGAATCATTGTCTTCATATTTTTTTAATAATCCATCTACTTCAATTTTAATTGTCATATGTTTTCACCTTATTTATTTAAAATAATTGTATCCTGTTTTAAAGCTTTCTTCTTTTCTTTCTGCATAGCTATTAATATTCTTGGTCTATTATACCTTTGCATAATAATAAATTGACTATCAAAAGCCATAGCACAAAGTGCAGTTATAAGAAATATCCAAAATTGTCCCCATATTGTAGAAAAGAAAATTGTTGAAACAGAAATAGCTTCATTCACCCAATGGTCCAATTCTGATTTTGCCATTGTATTTGCTATTTCCTCTAATGAATGCTCCTTTAGTGAAAATGTTGCTGGATTATATGTAAGTGCCTTTCCTTTCCACTTTTTCACTTTTAATTTTTGATACAGTTTCTTTTCAAATTTTCTCTCTTTAAACCACCATTGTTTATATGTTATATGTTTTTTACCTGTTTGAGTGCCATCCAGAAAGTTTCCGGTATATACCTGAATACCCGGCTCATCAGTATAAACTTCCAGTTTGATGCCACTATACAATGATTCCAGTGACGCACATACCTGATTGATATCACCTTTTGTATCAAGTACCCAGTTGTGATCAATTCCATGACCA
>CAJMEO010000045.1 GCA_905212505.1 uncultured Christensenella sp. | reverse complement strand
GGCATTTTCGCATGAAATATATAATAAATCCCCTTTTAAAATCTCAGAACTTTGCAGGCAGTTATCTTCAATTAAGGTGCTTTCTAATATTTTGAATTTATTTGACACAGACAACAAGGTGTCGCCCTCTTTAACTTTATAAATAAAATTTTTGTTTTTAATAACTTTGATTTCCATAAAAAACTCCTTAATTTATTATATTTTGAAAATCTCAACAATATAATTAATTATGTTTAAAAATTTATTTAAAGCCGTTTTTATAATCACTTTTTTTTCAATTTTAACCCGAATTATTGGGTTTTTTATTCGCATTTTTATGAGCCGAACTCTTGGCGCCGAAATTATTGGAATTTATCAAATTGCTTGCAGTATTGTTGGAGTGTTTTTAACAATTGTTTCCAGCGGAATTCCTCTTAGCATTTCAAGGTTTTCAGCTCAATATTTGGCAGAAAAAAATTATACAAAAAGCAGTAAAATGATAACAAGTGGAACTATAATTTCTGTGGGACTTGCCGTTATCATTTGCATTTTAACATTAATCTTTAAACCAATAATTATAAATCTCTCAGCCAATGCTCTTGTTTCTTCTGTTTTGATCGCCCTTCTTCCAACGGTTATAGCAACAAGTTTAAATGTTGGTTTTAAAGGCTATTTGTGGGGCGCACAAAAACATTTTGAAAATTGTTTGGTTGACTTTATCGAACAAATTATTAAATTTGCTTTGATAATCATTTTGGTTTCTAAATCTTCAAGCATCGAACAAGGAATTGTTAATTGTGCCCTATCTGTTAGTATTGCTTGTGTTATAGCCACAACAATAAGTATGCTGTTTTATTTTAAAAATAAAGGGCGTTTTTCAAATCCCACGGGATATTTCAAACCTTTGCTTAAAAAATCAACGCCTATAACTTTGCTTAGAATTGCATCAAGTTTGGGCGGAATGTTTATTTCTTTTATTATGCCATACAATCTTGTGAAAGTTGGCTTTTCAAGCGAACAAGCAATCTCACTTTTTGGAATAGCCCTTGGAATGACTCTCCCCCTTTTGTATCTTCCAAACACATTGGTCGGTTCGCTTTGCACCGCACTAATTCCAGACTTGGCAAAACTTAAAGTCGAAAATAAAATGCAAGAGTTTTCAAGCAAGGTTAAAACAAGTTTTGTTTTTTCAGTGTTTATTTCTCTTTTTCTTGTTCCGTGTTTCTCTTCTGTTGGAAAAGAAATTGGGATGTTTGTTTATAACAACGAACTTAGTGGCATTATGCTTCAATATTCGGCTTTAATTATGCTTCCGATGGGAATAAACGACATTGCTTCAAGTGTTTTAAATTCGCTTGGCTATGAAGTTAAAAGTTTCAAAAACTATATTTTTGGCAGCATATTTTTAATGTTATCAATCTTTCTTCTTCCAAAATATTTTGGAATATATTCTCTTTTAATTGGAATGGCAGGTTCTCTAACAATTTCGGGCTGTTTAAACATAAAAATGATAAAAAATGAACTCGGCATAAAAAAGATTATAATAAAAGAAATGTTTTTAATGTGTTTGTTTTTAGTGCCTTCATCACTAATTAATGAGTTTGTGTTTAATATATTAAGCAACTTTTTCACAACATTCTTTTCTATTGCAATTAGCTCAATAATTGGCGCGATTTTCTTTATGCTTCTATGTTTAATATTTAGAATTTTCACATTAAACGCCCTTATGATAAACTTCAAAAACATAAGAATTTTGAAAAAGAAAAGAAAGTCTCAAAAAAATATCACTTAAAAAAAGATTTAAATGTATTATTTCGTTCTATTGAACGTTCAAGCATTACAAAATTAGTTTTAAAATGCAAAAGTAAAAACATTTTCAAAAAACAAACTTGATGCTTACTTTATTTAAAAATAGATATCATCATAAAGAATTAAATGTTTAAAATTTCAAAAATTGTTTATTATTGTTAGTATGTTCACTTTAATTGCAAGATGTGTGATAATTTATTTAATTGTTTTGTGTGTTTTCAGGCTTATGGGCAAAAGACAACTTGGCGAACTTCAACCTTTTGAATTTGTTATAACTTTGATTGTTGCCGACCTTGCAACTCTTCCTATGGCAGACACCGCAATTCCACTAATCCACGGCGTTGTTCCACTTGTCACTTTGCTTTTAATACACTATGGTATTTCGGTATTAATTCAAAAAAGTTTATTTTTCAGAAAGGTTATAAGCGGAAAACCCGTTATTATTATTTCGCCAAAAGGCATTGACTATGAAAACTTAAAAAAACTTAATTTAAACCTTAATGATGTTCAGGAAAGTTTAAGAAATTTAAACTTTTTTAAATTTGACGATATTGAATATGCTATTGTTGAAACTAATGGCAAAATCACCGTCATTCCAAAAGTCGCTTCCACCCCAGTTACATGTGAAGACCTCAAAATTAACAAACCTGAAAACCGACTTATCACAATGCTTGTTTCCGACGGAAAAATTGTTAAAGAGAATTTGAAACTTTGTGGCATTGATGAAAATTTTATTTTAACAAACATTAAAAAGGCCGGAGAATCAAAAATTAAAAATATCTTGGTTTTCACTCTTGATAACGATGGAAATATGTACATTCAACCAAAATATAAGCAATATGTAACATTGAAAACATCTTTTGAAGGTGGTGATAACTGGTGAAACGAGGATTTGTTATTATCTCTATATTTTTAATTTTGATTGGCTTGTGTGTTTGGGAAGATGTATATTTAAGTTCAAATTTAAAATCATTAAATGAAAAAGCAAAAAATCTGGCAGAAATTGTGAGAAATTCTGAAAATGTTAACAGCGAACTGGTGACAAAAGAAATTAAAGAACTTGACAACTTTTGGACAAAAACAGAAAACCTTTTTTGTCTTGTTGTTAATCATATTAACATGGAAGAAGCAGGCGAACAAATTTCAAAAATAAAAACACTAAGCGAACTTAACAAGAAAGAAGAACTTTTGGTGGAAATTGATTTGCTGATTTATTTCTCACAAAGTTATGAGCATATCATTGTACCCCATATTCAAAATATATTATAAATATTAAAACTTTTAAATTATTCTTTAAAAAATTGTTATGTTAAGCAACATAACAATTTTATTTTATTTAACTTTTTAAATAACTCTATTAAACTTAATTTTTAATAATCTCATAACTTTCTTTGCTATCTTTAACTATATATCCCAAATCTGAAAGTTTTGTGCGAAGTTCATCGGCTTTTGCAAAATCTTTTGCAAGTTTTGCTTGCCATCTTTGGCTTGCCAAATTCTGCACTTCGCTTGGAATTTCAGATTTTTCTTCAATCAAATTTAATGCCAAAACTTTATCAAACGCTTTAACCAGTTCAAGTTTTGTGTAATTTGACATATCGGATTTCAAAGCATCAAACAAAACTGTTATTGCCATTGAAGTGTTTAAATTGTCCTGTAAAGCCTTTTTAAATTTGTTATTAAACTCTTCAAAAATTTCTTTTTGGAACTCGCCTTCAACTGAAAGATTATTAATTCTTTCTTTTAATTTGTTATAACTTGAAACCGCACCATCTAATTTTTCAAAACTAAAACTTAAAGGTTTTGCATAATGACTTGTTAAGCAAAAATATCTATACGCAAGTGGAGAATATCCTTTTTGTTTTAATGTGTCAACAGTAACAAAGCCCCCTGCACTTTTGCTCATTTTTCCATTTTCGTCATTAAGGTGCTCAACGTGGAACCAATAATTACACCATTTGTGCCCTAAAAAACTTTCACTTTGTGCAATTTCATTTGTGTGATGAGGAAATTTATTATCCACCCCACCACAATGAATATCTAAATATTCACCTAAATATTTATAAGAAATTCCACTACATTCAATGTGCCAGCCTGGATATCCTAAGCCCCATGGGCTTTGCCATTTAAGTTCTTGGTCTGCAAATTTTGATTTTGTGAACCACAAAGCAAAATCGGCTTGATTTTTTTTGCCATCATCAAGTTCAACTCCTTCACGAACCCCAACAAGCATATCTTCAACTTTGTGATAGGTCAAAACATAATATTCTTTTAATTTGCTAACATCAAAATAAATGTTTCCATTTGATTGATAAGCAAAACCTTTTTTAAGCAGGTCACTAATTATGTTGATATAAACATCAATACAACTTGTTGCAGGAATAACTGTGTCTGGCCACTTAATGTTTAAGTCTTTGCAATCTTCTTTAAATTTTTCGGTGTAGAACTTAGCAATTTCAAGAACAGATTTATGCTCTCGTTCTGCCCCAATAAGCATTTTATCTTCTCCATCATCACTGTCACCTGAAAGATGTCCAACATCTGTGATGTTCATAACACGATTAACGTGAAAACCAACATAATTTAATGCTCTTTCCAAAACATCTTCCATAATGTAACTTCTTAAATTTCCAATATGAGCAAAGTGATATACTGTTGGACCGCAAGTGTACATCGTGACATTATTATTATCTCTTGGAACAAACTCTTCAATTTTTTTTGTTAAACTATTATAAAATTTCATAAAAACTCCTATTAAATAATAAAAAAATT
>CAJMEO010000044.1 GCA_905212505.1 uncultured Christensenella sp. | reverse complement strand
TAACTTTATATAAACTGCGCTTACTTAAAGCAATATTATTTGCTTCAACAAGTGTTGGAAGATAATTTTCATTAACAAATTTCCAAATGCAATCATTTTTGTCAAAAACAAAATTTGTTAAATAATATTCATCGTTAAATTGTCTTAGATTCAAACCCGTAACAAACTTATCATTAATTGAACTTTTGTTAATGTTAAGATAGAAACAATCAATAATTTTTGTTTTCATTTCTTCTTCATTAAACGAAATTTTAGTCGCAATAAAAGGTGCATGAGCCGTGTTATTTTCCTTTTCATTTATTGAGGCAGAATAACTTCGCTTAATCAATCCATTATTTACAAACACAAATCCGCCAGAATAGCTTTGACTTGAAATGCTTAAATTTGCATAACAATCTTGAATTTCCCCAGCATTGTTAAACACAAAGCCTGCAACAGATGTTGGAGCCGATAACGTGTAGAGAGCAAGTGATGAGTCGCAAGAGAAAACTCCATTCTTAACAAAGTTTGAATTTCCTTCAACAAAACTAAATTTTATAATTCCTTCATTGTTATAAACAAATCCTGCCGAACTAGAAGTGTTTTCATCTTCGCCTAAATTTTTAACAATCATGTTTTTATAATAGCAAGAACTTATCGTTCCAGTATTTTCAGACACAAACCCACCAACAAAACCCTTGCTTACACAAAGCATAAGTTCGCTTCTGCTGTTTGTTATTATACCCTCATTTTTGCAAACAAATCCGCCAAACCAAGCCAATGTTTGTTCTTCGCCAACAATGTTAGAAACATTAATATACAGAATTTGATCAACTCTGTTAGTCTTTATGCCTTCAACTTGGCAGTTATAAATTAAGCCTTTGTTGACAGCACAAACTGCTCCAAAACTTAAGTTAACAATATTTTCAAAATTCAACATATTTTTAGAAGCAACAACCGAACTATCTTCATTGGCTTCCAAATCATATTTTATTGTTAAATTTTTTATTAATGTGTTTTCACTAACTTCTGTAAACAGACCAAACTCATATTCATTTTGAACATTTGTTAAATCAATATTTAGATTTTTAATTATAACTTTACAACCATTCCCATCCAAACTATTAAAGTTTGCCATCATTGGGCTGTAACCATTTTTTAGATTTTCAATTTCACTATCTTTTTGCAAAACAATGTCATTCATCAAAATGTAGTTGCCATTTTGTTTCATAGAGATGAACTCTTTTGCGTTATAAACAGGAACTGGATTATTTATATCTGTTTGAATATAAAATTCTGCCCCAAAGTTTACATTAAATTGTTTGCAATAATTTCCAGCATCAAAGAAGATATCGTTTTTGTTGCTATAACCTTTAGAAAGTTTTATTTCAGAATTTTCATAGGCTATTGCAAAACTTGCCCCAAACCCACTAGTTTTGATAACTTCAATTGGTTTAATTTCAAAATAATCTTCTTTCAAAATTTCAAAATTTTTGGTTTTAAAGCCAGCTTCTAAATTTTCACCAGCATATTTCCAAATGTCTGATTTTATCAAACTGCCAGTTTCACAGTGCTTTGAAATTTGCTCTTCTAGTGCTAAAATTTGATTTAACACTTCACTTCTTCCATTATTAATTGTGTCTAGTTTAACTTTTAATGGATAACTTGTTCCCATTGGTTTTGTCAAATAACCGTTTTCAACGCCTTCAACGAACATATTTTTAACAACAAAATCAACAATATTTAATTTTAAAGTGTTAGACTTATATCTTTCGGTTTTATTGTTCACAACTTTATCAATATAAAAATATATCTCAATATTTTCATTTAAAGATGAATTATTTAAGCCATTAATTACATAATCATATCTTAAACTGTTTTTCCCAACACTTTCTGGGTCTTTAAGTTGTGAAATTTCAACAAAATTTGAACCACTTAAATTTGTTAAATCAACTGCAAATTTTGGAACAAAATCAGTTAATTTGTTAACAGTTAAACTGATATGCTGACTTGTTACGCCTTTTGCATAAACCCCTTCTAAATTTCCTTGAGCGTTCAGAACTGCTCCTTCAAAAGAAATTTCAAGATTAGATGCCAAAGAACTTGTTAATGTTTTTTCAAAATCATAATCAAAACCATCAATATGCAAATTTAATTCAAATTTGCTGTCTTCTTTTATTGGGCTGTCGGTTAAAAGTTTAACATACAAGTATTGCTCATTTTCATCATCAAGTAAATATGAATTATCAAGAACGATGCCGTTAGGAATTAAACTTGAAGTGATCACATCAACATATCCGTCACCAAACTTTTTAACCTGTTTGAAACTTAAGTTCAAGTTGTCAGAGTTTGAATATGTTAAAGTTATTTTATTGCTTGAATTTATATTTTCTTTTGGATAAACCAAAATTTTTAAAATTCCAATTTTGCCAATCTTGATAAATTCACTTTCAAGTTCGTTAGTGTTAATAACTTCTTGACCCTGTTCATTTTTAACAACTTCGCCGTCGGCAAAAAATGAAAATTCGGCATTCAAAACATCGCTTTCTTTGACAATAAATTCTATTGTTTTTATGTGTTTTGCAAAACTATCACAAGCATAAATTTTAAATTTAATAGTTTTGCCAATGATATCTTTTAAATATTCCTTGTTTGGATAAACTTTAAATGTTAATTTTATTTGTTTAGAAGAAATCTCTTTATCAAATTCATATTTTAGATATTCGCCTTCTCTTAAAACTTCATTTCCATTTTCATCATAAGTGTTAAGAATTTGATCAACCGCAAAATATGTCTTATCTGTTAAATCCGTGTTAACCAAAGCATTAAAATTTACAAACGCGTTTGTTGCAAGTTCAACTTTTTCAACGCTAACATTAAATTCTTTAAGCCCCGCACTCACACTAACATTAAATGTGAAAGAACTTGGAAGAGAATAATAATTTCCATTAACCAAAACATAAAGTGATGCAGTAACACGTGCTGTGCCCAGATTTTTGCCAAAAACAACTTGTGCGTTCAAGGCTGAATAGAATTCTTCATTTGAATTTATTGAAACAATTCCATCATCTGTGCTTTCAAATTTAACAAAAATATCTTTTTGCAACACATTATGAGAGAGATAAATGTTTTTGCTTGCATCTTTTTTAACATCTATTGTGTCAATCTTCTTTTGATGTAAGTTATCTTCAAATAGGCTCAAACTATCAATAACATCAATAATTTTAACAGTAACTTCTTTAACAGCACTTTTGTTTAACACGCTATAAATTTTAAGTTTGGTTTCTCCCGTTTTATTAACACTAAAATTACCTTTGCTGTCAACAGACAAAACTTCAGGAGATGAACTTTCAATTTTCTTTAAATCATTTGCATCTGTTGGAATACATCCAATCTCAAACAAATAATTTCTTAAATAATAGTTATATTTTATATCATTAATATCTTTATAATAATAAAGAATAATGGTGTTATCGTCACCTTTAATAAATTTGTTATAAGAATATAATGTGCTTTCGTTTAATGTGCTATCTTTAATATCAACCGTGATTTCATTTGGGGCAACAATGCCGATGTCAGCCACATTTCCTTTTGCCACAACAAAAGTGTTTTGTTCATCAATTTTATACCCAATTTTTAAGTTGTCGGCAAAGTTTTTGTTTGTATCATCTTCAATTGCAATTTCATTGCTTGCAATATTAGTTTTGTTGATATCTTTTGATATTAATGCACCAAAATTGGCAATATCACCTTCAAATTGTCCTAAACTTGCAAAAATATCAAAATAGTTATTAGTAACTGTTTTTTGAACAAAACTTCTAACAAAGTTATTGTTCAGCGTTCCACTTTCATTTTGACCAATAAGCCCTGCAACAAAACTGTTTGCATATATTTTTGCTCTGATGCCATCATTTTCAAAATATTCACCATCATCCAAGAAAATAACACTGTTGAAGTTTATTTCTCCAGAATTATTTTTTCCAATCAAACCACCAACAACCGTGTTGCCATAAATAATCGAAGAGCTGAAACAACCAAATCTTTTGCTATCTTCATAACCACCAATTTTTCCTGTGTTTATTCCAGCAATTCCGCCAACATTTTGATAAGCAAAAATTTTTCCATATGAAGACATGTTTTGAATTATACCTTCATTTTGTCCAACCACTCCGCCAAAAGCACTTTCATTTGAGAATTCAACAAGTTTCCCATCAAACACTGAAGATAAGTTTAAGATTGAATTAAAAAGATTTTTATTAAAAATTTCGTTTTGATTGCTATATATATCAAATTCGCCAACAATTTGACAATTTCCATTATTTATTCCAGCAACCCCTCCAACCAAAATTATAGGATAGTAAACAGCATCTTCTTTATTGTGTAATTTAAAGCCATCAACAATATTAATGTTCCCTTCAACATAACAATTCTTTATAAGTCCGTTTTTTGTATCTAATGATTGATTGCTTCCACTAATTGCACCAACAAAGTTTTTTCCAAAATATGTTTCAATTTCGCAAGAGTTTATTTTAACTTCACAATTTTCAATTGTTCCACAATTTATTGCGCTTATCCCACCAAAATTGAATTTACCATTTTGGTTTGCGTTTCCTGAAAAATTGATTGGATCAGTAAATCTTGAAACAAAAGCTGAAATTGAAGAATATTGA
>CAJMEO010000043.1 GCA_905212505.1 uncultured Christensenella sp. | reverse complement strand
ATTTTAACAAAATTTATAACAAAAAAACTGACGACCCATTTAAGTTAAAATAGATTATCAGTTTTGGCTAAATAAACAAAATATAAATTTACTGTAAACAATATGGAAAATAAAATATATTTTAAAATTTAATCTTTCATAATAAAATCTTTGTCAAATAATCAAAATTTTAAGTTTTATTTTTTTGTTACCTTTTTGCGAATTAAACCCTTTTCTTTACCATTATTTGAAGGAACATAATAAGTGCGGTCTTTAAGTTCGTTTGGAAGATATTGCTGATAGCAATATCCACCATAATCATGTGGATACTTATATTTTCCTGTTCCATCAGGATTTGTGCTTGGATGATTTTTTAAGTTGTTAGGAATTGTTATCGTTTTTGTTTGTTCAACATCTTCTCTGACTTTTTGAAGTGCTTTAATCACACTGTTTGATTTGTTTGCTTCACACGCATAAATTATTGCATGAGAAAGCGGAATATTTCCTTCTGGAAGACCTAAGGATTGAATTGCATAATGAGCAGAAACCGCCAAAAGCAAAGCATTTGAGTCTGCCAAACCTATATCTTCGCTTGCGTGAGCAATCAATCTTCTTGACAAAATTAATGGGTCAATTCCGCTGTCAATCAATTTGTTTGCATAAAATAAGGCAGCGTCGGCGTCACTTCCCCTTATAGATTTACAATATGCCGACAACATATCATAATATAAATCATCATTTAAACTTAACTTAAAATTCTGTGCAACGTTTTTTATATCTTCTTCAGATATGTCAATTTCATTTTCATTATAATTTGTGTTCACACAAAATTCCAAGATATTAAGTGCTTTTCTTATATCTCCGCCCGAAAATTGAGCAATTAACTCTAAATTTTGTTTGGAAATTTTTATGTTTAAGTTTCCATAGCCTTTTTCTTTGTTAATTATAGCTCTTGAAAGTGCCTCAACAACATTTTGCTTAGATAGCGGTTTAAACTCATAAACAAAACATCTAGACACAATTGCTCTTGTCATGCTTGTGAAAGGATTTTCAGTTGTTGAACCAATCAAAATGATGCTTCCATCTTCTAGTGCTTCAAGCAAACTGTCACTTTGGGCTTTATTCCATCTGTGACATTCGTCAAGTAGTAGATATGTTTGTTTGTTCAAAAGTCGTAAATTTGTTCGTGCCTCACTAATAATTTTAACCGCATCATCTTTTCCGCTTGAAATTGCATTTAATTTTTTAAAAATTCCATCACAACTTGATGCAATTATATGAGCTAGTGTTGTTTTGCCTGTTCCTGGTGGACCATAGAAAATAAGGTTGCTAACACGTTTGTTCTTTATTGCCTTAAAAAGTGGCTTATTTTGAAAAATTATGTGTTCCTGACCAATAAATTCGTCAATTGTTTGTGGTCTCATCCTGTCTGCTAGGGGTGAAAAAGATTTATTATCAATAAAATTGTCCATATGTTTATTATATAATATTTGTTTATTTTAAGCAATAAATTTTTACAAAATAAAAAACAATAGCCATAAGTTTAGTTGAAACAAACAAAAAATCTTTCATAATTTAATTAAAGTGAGTTTTTTGTTTTTAGAGTGATAACTTATAGTTATTGTTTTTATAAATTTAGTTGTTAATTTTTATATTCGAATGTTAAATTTCCGTTTTCTTCGTTAACAATAATTTGCGTTTTTCCGTCAATTTTTCCAGACAACATATCTTCAGCAATATGGTCTTCAATTTTTTGTTCAATCAATCTTCTAAGAGGTCTTGCCCCATATTGAATGTTTGTGCCTTTTTCAATTAAAAAGTCAACGGCCTTTTCGGTTAATTTAATCTCTAAATTTTTTTCTTTTAAACGTTTATTTAAATTGTTAATCATAATGCTTGCGATTTGTGCTATATCAGTTTTAGTTAATTTATGGAAAACTGTTATAACATCAATTCTGTTCAAAAATTCAGGTTTAAATTTTCTTTTTAAAGCATTCATTAAAATTTCTTTTTCACTTTCTTCACTTTTATTTTCACAAGAGGCATTAAAACCTAATTGTTTTGTGCTGTTTGGAAGTTCATCAACCCCACAGTTGCTTGTTAAAATTATAATTGTGTTTTGAAAAGAAACAGTTTTTCCATGACTATCAGTTAATCTTCCGTCTTCCAAAATTTGAAGAAGAATATTAAAAACATCTGGATGTGCTTTTTCTATTTCGTCAAACAAAACAACAGAATAAGGTTTTCTTCTCACTGCTTCAGTAAGTTGTCCGCCGTCTTCATGACCAACATATCCTGGAGGCGAACCAATAAGTTTGCTAACAGCATGAGATTCCATAAATTCACTCATATCAAGTCTTATTATTGCATTTTCGCTGTCAAACATGGTTTCGGCAAGTGCTTTGCAAAGTTCGGTTTTTCCAACACCAGTAGGCCCAAGAAAAATGAAACTTCCAATTGGCCTTTTGCTGTCTTTAAGCCCTACTCTTGCTCTTCTTATTGCCTTGCTAACACTTTCAACAGCTTCGTTTTGACCAACGATACGTTCGTGCAAAATATTTTCTAAGTTAAGCAATCTTTCTTTTTCTTGCATGTTTAGTTTTGAAACCGGAATTTTTGTCCACTTGCTCACAACTTCAGCAATATCATCTTCGGTTATTTCTTTATATTCTTTTCCGCCCATGCTTTCTTTTTTTATAGAATTAATTTCTTCTTGAAGGTTTTTTATGTCATCTCGAAGTTTTGCCGCTTTTTCAAAATTTTCGTTAAGTAGTGCTTCTTTTTTGCTATTTTCTAACGTTGAAAGTTCACGTTCTTTTTGCATAACTTCTTGCGGATATTGAACACTTGTAACTTTAGCCTTGCTTGATGCCTCATCAATAAGGTCTATTGCCTTATCTGGAAGATTTCTGTCAGTTATATATCGGTCTGAAAGTTTGCATGCACTTTCAATTGCCCCGTCTGTTATTTTAACTTTATGGAACGCCTCAAAACTATCTCTTATACCCTTCAAAATTAAAATTGTGTCTTCCACGCTTGGCGGATTTACAATTATTGGTTGAAAACGACGTTCTAATGCTTTATCCTTTTCAATAAATTTTCGATATTCATCTGTTGTTGTTGCACCAATTGTTTGAAGTTCGCCACGAGCAAGATAGGGTTTTAGCATATCACTTGGGCTGACTTCGCCTTTTTCGCTTCCTGCCTGACTTAATGTGTGAATTTCATCAATAAAAGTGATTATGTTTTTGTTTTTAATTATTGTTTCAATAACTTCTTTTAATTTTTCTTCTAGGGCTCCACGATATTTTGTTCCTGCAAGAAGACCACCAAGTTCCAACGAAAAAATTGTTTTGTTTTGAAGTTCTTCTGGAACTTCGCCTTTAATTATTCTTAACGCTAGTCCTTCAACGATAGCACTTTTCCCCACACCTGCTTCGCCAATCAAAACTGGATTGTTTTTGGTTTTTCTGCACAAAATTTCAATAAGTCTGTCAATTTCATCATTTCTGCCAATAATTGCATCAATTTTTCCATCACGTGCTTTTTGTGTTAAATCTGTGCCCATATCTTGCAAGTTTTTAGGAAGAAAAGAAGAGTTTTCGGTGTTTGAAATTTCGGTTTTTAAATTATCACCCTTAAGAACGCTTAAAACACTTTCTCTCATTTTGTCAATATCACAAGAAAAAACTTCTTGAAGAAGATTTACTCCAACGCCTTCACTTAAAAGAATCGCTAAAAGCAAATGTTCAGTTCCAACAAAACTGTGATTTAATTCTATTGCCACTTCACTTGCAACTCTGAAAACCTGTTTGGCTGTTGGCGTTAAATCTACATTATCATCAACATCCATTCCTTCGCCATTTTGTGCAAGCAAAACTTCAAGTTTATCACTTGTAACGCCATAATCTTTCAATATAGCACTTGATTTAGAGTCTTTAAAAGCACATAAGCCATAAAGCAAATGTTCGGTTGCAATTTCACCGTTATTATATTTTTTGGCAAGATTAGAAGCGTTCTTTAAAACCTCATTAACACCCTCAGTTGCATTTATATTATAATACATATTTTCACCTCCTGTTTTTTTGACTGAAATATTAAAGTCAAATTAAATTACGTTTATTTTGTTTATTACATTTATTTTAACTAATTTATTATCTTTATTAAATTTAACAAAAAAATCAGTAGGAATTGAATCTGGAGTTACAGGTCTAATGAAAATTGAAGGAAGCAATAAATTATCTCCAGAATTAATAAAGGACTACACAGGTATAATTTTTAAAGATAGATTAGAAGTATTATCTGGATACGATGGAGTAGAAACACCTACGATAGATGCGTTTTATGTATCTTTAATAAAAAAAGCAAGCATGGTATATGATATTGTACTTGTCGATTTAAAAAAAGGAATAAATCAATTATCACAAGATATATTAACAGTTTCTGATGTTATTGTTTATGGAATGACTCAAAAACGTCACTCTATCGAAAAATATGCGACATCCAGAAAAGATGGATATACTTCAAAAATGTATAATATTGTCGGTTATATTGGAAGATATGATAAATTTTCTAAATATACGCAAAAAAATATTATAAGATCTATAAAAACAAAAGACTCATTATTTCCAATAGTTTATAATACATTATTTTCTGATGCATGCGATGAAGGTTTAGTTGTAGACTATTTCTTAAAAATGCAAA
>CAJMEO010000042.1 GCA_905212505.1 uncultured Christensenella sp. | reverse complement strand
AATGTCAATTTTGCGTATGCATTAGCATAATTTTGAATTTATTTCAAAATTACTTTCGATAGTTTATATTAACAAAAATCACTTAAATTACAAATTGCTTAAATATAAATCATACAAATTTTTATTAAAATTACTTTTTGCTTTTAAAGCATTTTGAATGTTTTGTGTGAAAATATTTTCTTTGTTCATGCCAAGAGCAATATTAAATTCATTGTTAAATATTGAATTCATTGTTTGAATTGCAAGAAGATTTGCAAAAATTTTGTCCTTAACAGTAGGGCTTCCCCCACGCTGAACATATCCAATTTTTTCAAACTTGAATTGTTTTTTGAATTTATCTTGCAACTTTTTTGCCAAGTCATTTCCGTCCAGAATATTTTCTTGAACAACAATAAGTGGGCTTTCTACCCCATTTTTTATTGCATTTTTAACAAAAGTTTCAACATTGTCTTTGCTTTTTTGGTCTTCATTTATAACTAGACCATTTGCATTAACACTAATTGCTGTGCTCAACGCAATATTGCCACAATCTCTGCCCATAACCTCAACAACAAGCCCTCGGTTGTTTGAAAGCATAGTTTGTTTGATTTTTTCAATGGCTTCAACTGCATTATTAACCGCAGTGTCAAAGCCAAGGCTTATGTCACTATAAAATAAATCGTTATCAATTGTTCCCGGAACGCAAATTATTTTTTGACCCAAATTGCACAAATTGATTGCACCTTTATAACTTCCATTCCCTCCCAAAACAACCAACAGATCAATTTTATGTTTTTTTAAAATTTTATATCCCTTTTTCACGCCCTCGTCGGTATAGAATTCTGCACATCTTGCTGTTTTTAAAACACTCCCTCCCAAAAAAGAAATGTTTTCAACAAATTCTTTTGTTAAGTTAACAAAATCTTCATCCAAAAGCCCTTGAAAACCTCTTTTAATTCCAAAAACTTTATACTTATTTTTTATAAGCAACTTAGTTAATTTATGAATATAAGCATTCATTCCTTGACTGTCGCCACCGCTTGTTAAAATTGCAATATTTTTCATATATTCTTTCCTTTTTTATTTAAAAATTGTGTTGTTTTCGCCAATTTGTTCATAAAGTTCATATAAAAGCGCATTTGAAACATTAACTGGTGATGGAATTTGATATAAATTATTGGTTTTGTTGCATCTTATTATAACCTTTGTTTTCCCAATATAATTTGATAAAATTTGCAAAACTTCATTTTTTAAAGCTTCATTGGTGCAATCAAAACGAAGATAAAGTTTTTTCTCGTTTTCTTTTTTAACTGGTTGATTTAAGAAATTGTCGGTTTCAACTTGCTTTTCGCTTTCAATATCTTCAATTTTTTCTAATATAATAACTGTGTTTTCGCCATCTCGCTTATTCACTTTTCCAACAATCTTCACAATTTTGTCTATTTCAAGTTTATCTTTAACTTTTGAATAGATTTTTGGAAAAGCCATAACATCAACCGTTCCAAATAAATCTTCAATGGTAATTATTGCCATTTCCTTATTATCTTTTCGCGTGTAAGTTTTTTTAATTTCGCTTATAATCCCACCAAAAACAACATTTGCACCATCTTCAATCATATTTTCTTGAGAAGACAATTCATCAAGTTCATCATTTGAAAATTCTTCTTCAACCTCTTCTTCGTCTGATTTTTGTGACAAATAAGAAGTGTTAAAATTAAATTCCTTAAACAAATCAAGATATTTATCAAGTGGATGCCCAGAGATGTAAATCCCTACAATTTCTTTTTCAAACTTAAGTTTTGTTTGCTCGTCAAACTCATCAATGTTTGGATATTCAACTTTGTTTAATGAGACATCATCCTTTAAAATTGTGTCAAAGAATGAAAATTGCCCAGTTGCTTCACGTTTTGCAACAGTTGAATTTTGGTCTAACAAATTTTGATAAACCCTTATCATTTGGCTTCTTTTAACGCCAAAACAATCAAACGCCCCTGAGTAAATTAAACTTTCAAGAACGCGTTTGTTAAGCCCAAATTTATAGCACCTTTTAATAAAATCTTGAATATCGACAAAATTCCCGTTTGCTTTTCGTTCATTTATTATATTATCAATAATGTTAAAGCCAACATTTTTTAGTGCCGACAAACCAAATCGAATTTTCTTATCTTTTGTTGAAAATAAATTTTCACTTAGGTTTATATCTGGTGGCAAAACTTGAATTCCTTCACTTTTTGCATATGCAGCATATCGTTTTAAATCATCAGTTTTTGTTATTCTGTCATTTAAAACTGCGGTTAAAAATTCTGGTTCATAATAGCATTTTAAGTATGCAGTTTGATATGCAACATAAGCATAAGCTGCCGCATGAGACTTATTAAACGCATAACGACCAAATTTTTCCATTTTGTCCCAAAGGTCATTAGCCACATCTTCAGACACTCCCATTTTTATTGCACCCAAACAACCTGATTGTTTTGCTGTTGATTCAACGCCGTGCAAAAAAACTTCTCTTTCGGCTTGAATTTCTTTAACCTTTTTCTTTCCCATCATTTTTCGCACACTATCTGCACGAGAAAGAGTGTAGCCCGCTAAGGCTTGAACAATTTTCATAACTTGTTCTTGATAAACAATACAGCCATAGGTGTTTTTTAATATAGGTTCCAATCTTTGATCAACATAGGTCACATCTTGTGGGTTATATTTATTATGAACAAATGTTGGGATTGTGTCCATAGGCCCTGGTCTATACATAGCAACCGCCGCAATTATATCTTCCAAGCAGTTAGGCTTTAATTCTTTCAAAAATTTTTGAAAGCCTCCACTTTCCATTTGAAATATTCCTAAAGTGTTGCCTGAAGAGATTAAATCAAAAACTTTTGGGTCATCATAAGTGTTTTTGCTAAAATCAATTTCAACGCCATAAAGGTCCTTAACAATTTCAATACAATTGCTTATATCTGTTGCGTTTGCTAAACCCAAAAAGTCCATTTTTAAAAGCCCAATATGTTCAAGTTGTTGACCTTCATATTGAGAAGCAATATCTTCGCCGTTTTTAGACAATGGGATAACTTGTTCAAGTGGAAGTCCGCCAATAATAACCCCACAAGCATGTGTTCCGGTTTGCCTTGGCATTCCTTCAATTTTCATTGCAATGTCAATAACTTTTTTTAGTTTTGGATCAGAATTATAAAGTTCAACAAGTTCAGGAATTGCATAGTCAACACCATAATCTTTTGCATCTTCTTTTGGATGATAAAATCCAAAAACTTTTTCAATAACTGGTGCATCTGCCTTAATATTGATTAACTTTGTTATTTTGTCGGTTTCTGAATAAGGAACTTGCAAAACTCTTCCAACATCTTTAATCGCGTTTTTTGCGGCCATTGTGCCGAAAGTTATAATTCTGCAAATATGGTCTTCACCATACTTTTGTTTAACATAATCAACAACTTCTTCACGTCTGTTATCTTGAAAATCTATATCAAAATCGGGTGCACTTACCCTTTCTGGATTCAAAAACCTTTCAAAAATCAAGCCATATTTAATTGGGTCTACACTTGTTATTCCAATTAAATAAGCAACAATACTGCCAACACCACTGCCTCTTCCTGGCCCAACCGTAATGCCCATATTTCGAGCAGCGTTAATATAATCCCAAACAATTAAATAATATTCAACATAACCAAGTTTTGAAATAACGCCAAGTTCATATTCAATTCTGTCCAAAACTTCTTTAGAAGGATTAGGATATTTAGTTTTTAGCCCTTCATCAATTAAACTTTTGATAAAATCATAAGGGGTCATTCCATTTTCGGGAACATATTTTGGATATAAATAATTTCCATAGACAAAATTATAATTGCATTTATCGGCAATCTCTAAACTTGTGCTTAGTTCTTCTTCCGAAAATAGTTCTTTCATTTCGTCATAAGTTTTAAAATAAAACTCATCTGTTCCAAACTTAAGCCTGTTAGGGTCATCAACAAATTTTTTCATTGCAACACACATCAAAACATCTTGAAGTTCAGCATCTTCTTTGTTTATGTAATGAGCATCATTTGTTGCAACTGTTTTAACACCAAGTTTTTTTGCCAATTCTCGTAATTTTGGAAGAATTACAATTTCGTCTTGCAAAAAGTGATTTTGAAGTTCAATATAAAAGTCGCCTTCCGCAAACATATTTTTAAGCCTTAAAGCAAGTTTATATGCTTCTTCATCAAAGCCCTTAATCAAAAATTGCGGAATGTCGCCCGCCAAGCATGCAGACAAACAAATCAAACCTTCACTATATTTTTCTAGTGTGTCATAATCAATTCGTGGTTTATAATAAAATCCTTTTTCAAAAGCAATTGTGTTTAGCATTGAAATGTTTTTATAACCCTGTTCGTTTTTTACAAGCAAAATTAAGTGGGCATATTCGCGATTTTCTTTATTTTCTAAGTTATTGCACAAATAAAATTCGCAACCAAAAATCGGCTTTACAATTGGATGCCCGTGTTCTTCAAAATATTTTTTGTCCAAATCAACACAGGCATCAAAAAAATTGATGGCGCCAAACATATTGCCATGGTCAGTCACAGCCAAGGCTGGCATTCCAAGTTCTTTTGCTCTTTTAACAACTTTTTTTATTCTGCAAGCCCCATCAAGCAAACTATATTCAGTGTGAACGTGTAAATGTACAAAATTTTTATCCATAAAAAAATTATAACATATAA
>CAJMEO010000041.1 GCA_905212505.1 uncultured Christensenella sp. | reverse complement strand
TAACCCTTTTATTTGGTTATAATCAAAATTTAAAGGGAGAATCATGCTTTCTTGTTTCTTGAAACTTTCAATTTGTTCTTGCTGTTTTTTAATGTAGCCCTCATATTTGACGATTGTGTTAACTTCTTCAACAACGGAAGGCGAATAGTTCTTAAAAACGTTAAAATGTTCTCTAATATTTTGCAAACTTATGTTATTTCGTTTAATTAAATTATAGTAACTTATAGAATTTGTAACAACATTTTCACCCATTTTTGATAGTAAAGGATTAACAATATTGGCTTTAACAACTTGATTTAATTCTTTTAATAATGTTTCAATATCTTGTTTTTTCTTAGCATATTTTTCATATCTTTCATCTGTCACAAGACCTGCACTTTTTCCAAGTTCAGTTAATCTTAGGTCGGCATTATCTTGCCTTAATAAAAGCCTATATTCAGCACGACTTGTCATCATTCTGTAGGGTTCATTAGTGCCTTTTGTTACTAAATCATCAATTAGAACTCCAATATAAGCATCACTTCTTGTTAAAATTAAAGGATTTTTGTTTCTTAATTTTAAACTTGCGTTTAAACCTGCCATTAAGCCTTGAGCTGCTGCCTCTTCATAGCCACTGGTGCCATTAACTTGACCGGCGAAATAAAGGCCTTCTATGTTTTTATATTCCAAAGTGGGTTTAAGTTGAAGGCTGTTTATGCAGTCATATTCAATTGCATAAGCATCGCGCATTATGTGAGCATTTTCAAAGCCAACAAGACTGTGAAGCATCTCTTCTTGAAGATAAACAGGGGCACTTGTTGAAAAGCCCTGCATATAAATTTCTTTGGTTGATAAACTTTCGGGTTCAACAAAAAGTTGATGACGTTCTTTGTCTTTAAAACGCATGATTTTTGTTTCAATAGATGGGCAATATCTTGGGCCGATTCCCACAATTTCGCCAGAATACATTGGAAATTTATCCAAATTGGTTTTTATTATTTCATGGGTTTTTTCGTTTGTGTATGCTAGGTAACAATCTTTAACATTGTTAGGCTTTTTCCCTTCATTTAAAAATGAAAAGTTTTGAATTTCTTCTTCACCTTTTTGAACTTCAAGTTTACTAAAGTCAATGGTGTCGCTATGAACACGCATAGGGGTTCCAGTTTTAAATCTTCTAATTTCAAGACCCAAATCAATTAAACATTGTGTCAAATTGTTGCTTGCCTGAAATCCGTTTGGGCCAATATTTTCGGTGTAGTCGCCAACAAAAATTTTGCTTTTTAAATAAACCCCCGTGCAAACAACAATTGCTTTGCATGAGAATTCTTCATTTTTTGTTGTTATTAACCCAAAAACTTTTCCGTCTTTTGTTAATATTTTACTTGCTTCAGCTTGTTTTATGAATAAATTTTGAGTGGTTTCTAGTGTTTGTTTCATGTTTTGGTGGTATAAATTCTTATCGGCTTGTGCCCTTAAACTTTGAACAGCAACACCTTTTCCACGATTCAACATTCTAAGTTGAATGGTAGACTTATCTGCATTTATTCCCATTTCACCACCCAGGGCATCAATTTCACTAACAAGTTGACCTTTGCTTGTGCCTCCGATTGATGGATTGCATGCCAAAAAACCTATTGAGTCTAGGTTTAAAGTTAAAAGCAAAGTTTTATTTCCAGTGCGTGCTAAACTTAGTGCGGCTTCACAACCGGCATGTCCAGCGCCAATAACTATTGCGTCATACTCTTTTGTCATATTCTATTCCTTTTAATAAATCAATTCATTTTAAATATGTTTAACTATATTTTTATGATTTCAAACAATTTAATTAAATAATTTTAAAACAAAATTTTAAAATTTGATTGATTTTGATTGGTAATGTTATAATTTTATTATTGTTGTTTATTATTTGTTTATTTCCCAAGACAGAATTTTTCAAAGATTCTGTCAATAATATTTTCGGTGTTTGCTTCTCCGGTGATTTCGCCAAGATGTGAATAAGCGCTTGAAAGGTCTATTGATAAAAGTTCCAAACTTTGTGTTGTTTCAAGTGTTTTTAGGGCATCTTTTAGGCTATTTTCGACTTTTTCTAGGGCATTTTTGTGCCGAATATTAGTTATTATGGTAGAATTACCCACAATGTTTTTATCAATTATCTCATCAAAAATTGCTTGTTTTAATGCTTCAATGTTTTTGTTTTTAATTGTTGAAGTTTCAATTATTTTTGTGTTTTTAATGTTTAATTTTGACAAATCAAGCTCTTCAGATTTTTTGTCAATTTTGTTTAAAACTATAATTTTTTTGTTTTTAATTGAATTGTATAATTTTATTTCTTCGTCTGTTAATTTTCGTGAAGAATCTATAACAAACAAAATTAAATCGGACGAGTTTAATTTTTCTTTTGCAAGATTAATTCCTATTTGTTCAACTTGGTTTGAACTTTCATGAATGCCGGCAGTGTCAATCAAATTTACTTTTACACCGTTATAGACATAGCCTTCTTCAATAACATCACGCGTTGTGCCAGCGATGCTTGTTACAATTGCACGATTAAAACCTAAAAGACTGTTCATCAAACTGCTTTTTCCAACATTTGGAGCGCCCAAAAGAGCAATGTTAATTCCGTTTTTTATTATCATGCCGGTTTTGCTTGTGTTTTTAATTTCAACAATTTCTTTTAATAACGATTCTATTTTTAGTTTAAAATTTTCAAGCGTTGTGTATTCAATATCGTGCTCAGGATAATCTAAACTGACTTCAAGTTCAGCCAAAATATCAGTCAAAACATTTTGTTTTTGTTTTATTAGTGTTGTTAATTTTCCACTTAAAAGATTATATCCTGCTTTAAGTTGACTTTCGCTTTCGGCGTTAATCATATCAATAACGCCCTCAGCCTTGTCAAGGCTAAGTTTTCCATTCAAAAAAGCACGTTTTGTGAATTCGCCATTTTCAGCCAGTGTTGCTCCGTTGTCTGTTAGTGACTTTAATATTTCATTAGTGATGAAAATCCCGCCGTGGCAATGAATTTCAACAATATCTTCGCCAGTGTATGAAAAAGGAGCTTTGAAATAAACCACCAAGCAATTGTCGCAAAAATTTGATGTTTTTATTGTTTTCAGCATCATTTTTCTTGGTTCTACAGAAACCAATGGTTTTTCCAAAATTTTGTTTATTATTTCAAGACTATCTTTTCCTGAAAGCCTTATAACACTTATTCCACCAACACCAATAGGGGTGGAAATTGCACAAATTGTTTTTTCCATAATGGTTATTATATCACAAAAAACGAATTTGTTAATATCATTTCATTTTATTTTTCAAAATTATTTTTCAAAAAAAGTATTGCAATCATAAAACTTTTGTGTTAAAATTTGTTTAGAAATTGTTGCACATTTGTGTGAAAAGGCGGGTTTTTATGTTGGATGAATTTGATAATATCGAAATGAAGGTTGAAAACGATTTGGATGTTGAAACAAAAAACGAAATCGTGACTGGGGAAAATCAAAAACCAGAAATTTCAAAACTAGACAAAGAAATTGAAGAAGACAAAAAAACAAAAGTTTTGGAAAATGTGAAAAAACAGGCAGAGATTGATGCAAAAAATAATGCAAAAAACTTTGCGAAATCACAAAAACCAAAAAAATCATTAAAAAAACGTGTTTTGGCATGGGTTTTGGGTGCTGGAATTTTTGCTGGGGCTGCAGCAGGTGCAACAATAGGCATCAAAAATTATGTTGAAGATCAAACAACAGGTGATGGGGCATATCAAAAGGCAATAAGATCTCGCTATGAAAGGGTTGATAAAACTTTAACTGAGAGATTAAGACTGGATACTGCTGAATTATACTCTTATGGAAGCACAAAAATAACTCAACTTAAGTTTGAAGAACCTGGAAATGAAGATGTTGTTTTAAATATTTATACAGATTTGGTTGGAGAAAATTATGCTTCTGGAAATACACTTAATCACACAGGGCATACAATATATAAAGTTTTGATTGATTATTACAACACTTTGGTGGATGCAGAAAACGCAAATAATATGATAAGTTATCTTGATGCTTTGAATGAAATTTTTGAAAATATGCAATTTGAAAGTCACTCGACTAGTCCTAAAATTGATTTAGATTTGGCATCATTAGGGGAAAATGCAGGGGAAAAATTAAGCGAACTTTTTGCATTAGACGTTGAAAAAGAAGGCGTTGTTAAACAAATAGGCTTTTTGCCATATCGTATTGAAGTTACAAAATGGGAATTTGATGGCGAGAATAAATTGTTTCATTATGCATTTGCTATTTCTGGAATCAGTTATTGTGAAACAACTTTTGAAAGTTCTGATTTGATGCCAACTGATGAACAACTGATTTCAAATAAAGATGTTTCAAGTTCCAATATTAAAACCTACAACAGGACTATTGAAATTTCCTCATCACTTCCTTTTGCTGATGTTGAAGAACAAGAAAAAAACTTTATGAATGAATTAAAAAAATATATTAAAGGTACAAAATCTGATTTTGATGTTAAAACCACTTGTTTTGAAGAAACTAACATCTATGACGCTATGAAAGATTATATGAGCATGAGAGAAGGCAATTTTAATTATAAAAAACCTGAAAATGTTGATATGAATTTGGTTAAATAATTTTTAAAGTGCAATATTGTTTGCACTTTTTTGTAGTATAAAACCACCAGATAGTCTGGTGGTTCAATAGAGGTTTACCGA
>CAJMEO010000040.1 GCA_905212505.1 uncultured Christensenella sp. | reverse complement strand
TTTTTATTTTGTTAATTTAAAAGAAAATGTTTTGAAAGATACTTTTTTTATTAAAAAAACAAAAAATCAAGTTGATTTTAGTATTAAATTTAAAATTGAAAAACCAAAACTTTTTTTGGAATTTTTGATTTGCGAACAAATTTGCTTTGAAAATAATTTTGCACAAAATGAACTTAATTTTTATGTAAAACAACTTATTTTTTATTTTGTTTTGGACAATAAAATGATAAGTTATGAAAAATTAAATGAGCATTTAAAAACAAAACTTGAAAAAATTGGGGTTATGCTTTGTGGTTTTGATTTTAAACTTTTATTATTTGACAAGGATGGAAACGCAAAAACAAAAATATCATCAAACACTGATGAAAATAACAATAAAATGGAAGTGATTGAGAAAAAAGATAATTTTGAAAATTCTTATGATTTGGATTATAGCGCAAAACTTGATGAAACACTTTTGAAAGACAATATAACAATTTGTGAAAAAGAAAATTTTGAAAACAAGTTTGAAAATCAAGTTTTTGAAAATGATTTAAACAAAAAAACGGATAGAATATCCGGCAGAGAATTTTCAAAAAAATCTATTGTTGACCTTGATGATGTTAAAACTCAAAAATTAAATTATTTTGTTTGTGATAATTGTGGTGCAAAACTTTTTGAAAATTCAAAAAAATGTTTTGTTTGTGGAAAAAGTTTTGTTGAAAAAAATCTTTGCGAAAATTGTGGCAAAGAAATAAGCAAATCAGATTATGTTTGTCCGCACTGCGGAAGTATTGTTATTCAATAATTATTCTTATTGATTATTCCCATTGTTTTTGCGTTAATAAAAAATATACCGCTTTTAATTTAACGTTGTTTGTAATTTTTTTTGATAACAATAAAAATAAAAAATAAATTAGTTAATAGAAACTATTTTTACTAATTTTTTTGTTAATATTGACAAAGAATTAAAATGAATATATAATTTAAAAGATAAAAGGAGATTTGTTTTATGGAAAAATTTGTTGTAACAAAAGATACAATTTTGGCAGATATTCTTGATTTTGTTGATAATGCTGAACCAATTTTGCTTGGATTTGGAATGCATTGTTTGCATTGTCCTCATTCAGTTATGGAAACTTTGGAAGAAGCGTGCCAAACTCATGGGCTTGATATTGACTTGGTTCTTGAAAAATTAAACGAAAGAGAATAGGAGAAAAAATGAAACATATTGTTAGACTTTTGGTTGTTCTTGTTATTGCGTGTGGTGTTGGATTTTTGATTTTTAAAGTTGCAAATAATAATGCACCTTTTGTGCTTAGCGAATTTGCAATTAAAGAAAATGCATCTAACAAACAATTTAATGAAAATTTAGATTTATTGAAAGAAAAATTTAGCACAACAAGTGAAAACTATACAAAATTTTGTCAATTTAATGAAATCTATAAAAGTTTTGACGACACTTTAAATTATTATGAAAATATTTTAAATAGCGTAAGTTTAAGCAAAAATGAAATTGAAGATATTAAAAAAGGTTTTAAATCTGTTCACGAAAGATTAAACACACTTGATGTTGCTGTTAATTCTTTAATAAGTTATTTAAACACCGAAGAAGCAAACTCTTCTAAAACTAACGGAAGAGAGATTAAAGTGAATGAAGAATATAAAAATGTGCTTAAAGAGTGCTTAAATTTGAATTTAGCCTTAGAAAATTTAATTGTAAGCAAAGTTTATAATAATAAATGTCTTGACCCAACAATGAATTTATATGTTTGCAAAAATTTGCTTGTTAAATGCCATTTTAATTCTGATTTAAAAAACTTCGGATTTTTAAGCAGTGTTCAAAATAAGATTTCTGATTTTGTTTTAAATGGTGAAAATGCAAGTGATAATTTAATAAAATTCGTTGTTTTGTTTGATGAATTTGACAAAATAGATTGGCAAAACAGGTTTATTGAATATTTTCAAAATAATGAAGTTGTTGAAAGTGAAAATAAAATTTCTGTAACTGATTTTAATAACCTTTTAGATTGTTTGAATAAGGAGGCTTATTATGAAAAAGTTTAGTGGAATTGTTTTAAGTTTTGTTTTGCTTTTGGTTTTGTTTGTTGGTGGTTGCACTTATGCCGACAAGGCTACGCTTGTTAGCATCAAAGATAAATATAATTATATAAGTTCAAACAATCAGGACAACCTTTTTGTTGGCGACGATTTTAATCCTGTTTATAACAGTGGAAATTTGCATCTTGCAATAACAGATAATGACCTTGTTAAGTTTAATTGCCTAAAATCTTCTGGCGATAGAAACAATGTTGCTTATTGCAATGTTTATGGCTTGTTGTTTAGAGCGATAAACTCTACATTTTCAACAACTGATGCACTTTCAATTTCTTATGATAAAATCACTGAAAAACAATACAAAAAAAATATGTACACCGCTCTTGAAAATTTTCAAAGAGATATTGAAAAATTGAAAACAAACAAGAAATCACTTGAAAGTGTGTTTAATAACAGCAGTAAATCTTATTTGGATGTTGCCGAAGAAGAAACGACAAATTATAATTTGAATAATTATCTAAATTCTTTGAATGTTTGTTTAAATGAACTTCTTGATTTTAACAGAAATTATCATCTGGCACTTGTTAATAACATTTCAAAACCTTTAAGCCTTGAAGATTTGTTTGAAAAAACTGCTTCTGAAATTGAACTAAATTATTCAGCTTATCATCAACTTGTTAATAATTGTAATTTACTAATTTCTAATTATATTTTAACATATTCTGTAAATTTGATTGGAGACATTAACGAAAATTCTCAATTAATTAATTGCTTGAAAGAATTGTTAATTTTGCAAAACAGCCCTAAGATGGTCAGTGGCGAAGCTGATAAAATTGAAAATTACAAAATGGTTAGAGTTTTGGAAGATAGCATGAATAAGAATGAACAAGTTTTTGTTTCATGTTGCAAGAATTTAACTAAAGAAACAGTTGCCAGCGAAGATGAAAAATATAGTTATAATCAAAATTTTATAAAGAGTTATGCAAATAAATTGATAACATATTCAAACAAACTTATTTCTTATCTTAAAAGTTTAAGTTAGTTTGATTTGTGGGCAACTTGAAAAAATTAGTTGCCTTTTTTATTTTTTTAATGTAGAATAATCATAAATTGTTTTTAAGTGGGGAATTATGGATTACGAAAAATTAGCAGAAATGTTATTTCCAAACATTGATAAAGATATTGAATATTATTTAAATAAATATCCAAAAAGAGATTTAAAAGATGGGGCATTAGTAACTCGTGTTGCACCAAGTCCTACGGGATATTTGCATATTGGCACTGTTTATCAAGCACTTCTTAACAAAACCTTGGCAAATCAAAGCGGAGGGGTTTTTATTTTGAGAATTGAAGATACAGATGAAAAACGTGAAGTTAAAGGTGCGGCCGATATAATGTATCCTTGTCTTAAAGATTTTGGCGTTGAACCAAGCGAAGGATATATAAGTTCAGAATTGCAGATTGGTGATTATGGCCCATACAAACAAAGTGAAAGAAAAGAAATTTATCAAGCATTTTGTAAAGAACTTGTTAAAAAAGGTAAGGCATACCCTTGTTTTTGCAGTGGCGATGATGAGGATGATAGTTGTGATTACAGAAAAGAGCAAAAACGTTTGGGCGTTCAAACTGGTTATTACGGCGAATGGGCAAAATGCAGACACTTAACTATTGAAGAAATTGAAGAGAACCTAAAACAAAACAAACCTTTTAAAATAAGGATTAAAGCAGACGGCGACGGCGAACAAAGAATAATTTTTTCTGATGAACTTAGAGGCAAAATTTCTCTTCCCAAAAACTTTATTGACTATGTTTTGCTGAAAGAAGATGGTCAAGCAGTTTATCATTTAGCTCATCTTGTTGACGACACTTTGATGCACACGTCTCTTGTTGTTAGAGATGAAAGTTGGCTTCCATCTGTTCCGCTTCACATGCAGTTGTTTGAATTTGCGGGTCTTGCTCATCCAAAATATTTGCACACTGCACAAATTTTGACAATAGATGAAAAAACGGGCAACGCAAGAAAGGTTAGCAAACGTTATGACCCTTGGGCAGACAGCCGAAAGTTTATTGAAAATGGAATTCCTAGTGAAGCGATAAGAGAATATTTGATGATTTTGCTAAATTCTGGATTTGAAACTTTCAGATTGAATAATCCTAATGCTGATATTGAAGATTATCAATTTAAAATTTCAAATATGAACAAAAGTGGGGCACAATTTGACCATGAAAAATTAAATTTCATTTCAAGAAATGTTATCAGCAGATTTAGTGCTGAAAAACTTTATAATGATGTTTTGAATTTTGCAAAAACCTATGATAAAGAACTTTATGATTTGATTTTTGACAAAAAAGAATATGTTATAAAAATGTTCTCTATTGAAAGAGGCACAAAAAAACCAAGAAAAGATATTGGAAGTTTTAAGGACATTAAAAAATTATATTATTATTTCTTTAACAACTTGTTTGATAAAAAACAAGGTTATGAATTTGATGAGAAATTTGATAAAGAAACGATTAAAACTATTTTAACCCGATATGCTGCTTGCTATAATTCAGAAGATGAAAAAGATGTTTGGTTTAATAAGATTAAGTTTTTAGCAGAAGATTTAGGTTTTGCTTCAGATATGAAAGCGTTTAAAGAAAATTCTGAAAGTTTTGTTGGAAGTTATGCTGATATCGCCGGCATTATCAGAATGGCAATAACCAAAGAGAAAAACACACCAGATTTGTTTGAAATTTGCAAAATTTTGGGAAAGAAAGAGATTGAGCGAAGAATATCTTTGTTAGATTAGAATAAACAAATGAAACTCATTATAACTTTTAAAGAAATTTTGATAATTAAATT
>CAJMEO010000039.1 GCA_905212505.1 uncultured Christensenella sp. | reverse complement strand
CTCATCGGTAAACCTCTATTGAACCACCAGACTATCTGGTGGTTTTATACTACAAAAAATCTGACAAAGCCTGTCAGATTTATATTTAAAAGTTTCAATTTTTGTTTTTTTTATTTTGCCTTGTTTTCAAAAAATTTAATGTCACTTGAATTTAAACCAACAAAACCCACATAATTTAAACTTTCAAGTTTATCTAAAAGTTTTCCAAGTTTTTTTGGATTTTCAAACATTGAGCAGTCGTAATCTTTTCTTAATGTGTGTGAAAGATTAAATTTAGAAACAAAGTTTTGCTCGTCAAACAAAATTGCTATTTTTGGTTTTGAGCAAAAATTTTCACTTTGCGATTGTAGCAAACTAAATATTCTTTCAAAACCAATAGAAAAGCCCACCGCCGGAACACTGTTTCCTGTGAATTTTTGAACCAAGTTATCATATCTTCCGCCACCGCCAACTGCCGAATTAAAGTCTAGGCTATAAATTTCAAACACGCAACCAGTGTAGTAACTTTGCCCACGAACAAGCGAACTGTCAAATTCTATGTTGATTGAATTATCACTTATTTCATTAATTTTTTCTATAACAAAATCAATATCTTTTTTGCTTTCAAGATTTTCAAAGCAATAGCTATCTTTTTGCTTTAAAAATTCAAAAAATTTCATATTTGCTTGTTTGTTTTCAATCTTTTCATTCAATTCTAACAAAACTTTATCTTCGCCAATTTTATCAAGCTTATCAAAAATAATGCAAACTTGTTCAATTTCACTTTCTAAATATCCAAACGAAAATAGTAACTCTTTTATAAGTTTACGGCTGTTTATTTTGACCTTCAAATTTTTTAAACCCAAATTTTGAAGGGCTTTCATTGTTACATAAATAAGTTCAACTTCACAAAACAAACTCAAACTTCCAAAAATATCAATATCACATTGATAGAATTCACGCATTCTTCCATTTTGCGGACGTTCAGCCCTATAAACCCTGTCTATTTGAATAGACTTGAAAGGGTTTGGCAAATTTTCTTTATTTTGTGCATAAAAACGCGCAAGCGGAAGAGTTAGGTCATATCTAAGCCCCAAATCCGCCAAATTTGAAAAATCTTTGCTTTCAATTGCCTTTTCAAATTTTTCACCACGTTTTAATATTTTGAATATTAGTTTTAAATTTTCACCACCATCACTTGACATTAAATTTTCAATATCTTCAATTATTGGTGTTGAAATTTTGTTGAACCCATAACTTTCGTAAGTTTTTTCAATTATACTCCTCATTTTGGTTCTCAAATTTTCTTCTTTTGGCAAAAAGTCTTTAGTCCCTTTAACTGCTTGTGTTTTCATATATCCCCTTTAATGTTTATTATATAATAAACGCAAAAACTTTGCAAGCAAAATAAATTCAATCACAAATTTGATTTAAACCCTTTCTTTTTAAAGGCTAACAAATATTAAGGATTTTTTTAATTAACTAAATAAATTTGAATATTCTATCTTTCTGAAACAAAAAGAGCATTATCAATAATGATAATGTTCCTTAATTTTTAATTATAATCTATTTCGTTTCAAAATTCGAAAAATTCAACTTAGATTAACCTTATCTTTTATTGCTCATCAGGAATTATTTCGCCAACTTCAATTTTAAAATCTCCATCTTTCAAAATCAATTCTTTAATTGAACTTACGGCAATAATGTCAACTTCGGCTTCTTTTAAAAATTCTGTTATATTCGATGTGATTGTTACATCTTTAATAAATGTTTTTAATGAAACTTTGTTTTCAGATTTAAATTGTCTTATCATAGAAACAATTTCAATAACCTTATCGCCTTTATTTAATATTTCAGGATAAGCAACTTCACCCAAATCTAAATAGCCAGAAATATGAATAGATTTTTTATTTTCTTTCTCTGCAAAATAATCCATATAAATTTCTTCGGTTATATGTGGAAGAATAGGCGCAAACATTTTAAGCAAGCCAAGAAGAACATTATAGCAAGCAAATTTTGCAGATTCGCATTTTTCTTCGCCATATATATCAGGGTTGTACAATCTTCTTTTAACAAGTTCAATATAATTATCGCAGAAATTCCAAAAGAATTTTTCAAGCTCATTTAATGCAAGTGAAATTTCATATCTGTTTAGATAATTTTTAAAGCGATTTAATAAATCTTTATATTTTTCAATCACCCAAACATCCATAATTTCTAAATTTTTTGGAGCCTTTGGCGTGTAGTCTTGTAAAAATGAAAGCACAAATTTTGAAGCATTCCAAAGCTTATTAACAAGTTTCTTCCCGTTTTCAAATTCAACAAGAGAAAAAGCTGTATCTTTTCCAAGAGTTAAACTGTTTGCCCAATATCTTGTTACATCGGCAGAATAAGTTTTGATTATTTGTTGTGGTGAATTTGTGTTGTTCCCCTTACTTTTTGCAAGTTTGCTTCCATCTTCGCTTGTAACATATCCAGAAATCATCAAATCTTTCCAAGGAAGTTTGCCAAAATGATATAAACTTTTAGTTATTGTATAAAAATCCCAAACTCTTATGTTGTCATGAGCGTTAGGTCGCAAATTCATCGGAATCATTGTGTCATCAAGGCCAAGACCGGTTTCAAGGTCTGTTGAAATTTGTGGTGTTAGACTTGACGTTGCCCAAGTGTCCATAACATCAGATTCTCCAATAAATTCATTGCACCCACATTCGCAAGGTTTTTTAGGCTTGTCTTTAAGTGGGTCAACAGGCAAATCTTTTTCATCTGCCAAAACAACTTTGCCACATTTTTTGCATATCCAAACAGGAAAAGGAATTCCAAAATATCTTTGACGCGAAATGCACCAATTCCATTGAAGATTTTCAACCCAATTTAGATATCTTGCACGCATATTCTTTGGATACCAATTAAGTTCTAAGCCCGCTTTGTAAAGTTCATCCTTATGACTTAAAGTGTCTATAAACCATTGCTTTTTAACAGCAATTTCAATTGGAGTTCCACACCTATCATGCGTTGAAACAGCATGTGTGATTTTTTCTTGTCTAATCAAAAGGTCATTTTCTTTAAGTTTTTCTATAACCCCAAGTCTTGCATCTATAATTTTAAGCCCTGCAAACTCTCCTGCAAGTTCTGTCATTCTTCCGTCATCTGTAAAACATTTTTTTATTGGAAGAGAATGTTTCCTTTGCCATTCTTTATCAACCGTATCACCAAAAGTGCAACACATAACAATTCCTGATCCTTTTTCAAGGTCAACCAAATCATCAGTTAAAACTGGCACGGTATAGCCAAAATATGGAACAACCAATTTCTTGTCAAGCAAATATTGATTTTTTTCATCTTGAGGATTGATAAACACGCAACAAACGCCACATAACATTTCTGGCCTTGTTGTTGCAACAACAACATAATCGTTTGTGCCCTCAATATAAAATTTTAAATAGTTAAAAGTGCTTTCAATTTCTTTGTCTTCAAGTTCACTTTGAGCACAAGCAGTTTGACATTCAGTGCACCAAAGTGCTGGGGCCTCTTCTTGTTTGATCAAACCCTTCTTATACAAATCAATAAAAGATGCTTGTGAAATTTGTTGAGTTCGTGGAGCAATTGAAGAATAATGAGTTTTTAAATTGCAACTAAATCCTGCTTTTTTGTATAAATCAAAAAATTCCTCTTCAAGCTTTGCGGTTTCAGACAAACAAATTTCAATAAATTTTTCTCTTGGAAGTTCTTGTGCACGTTTTTTTATAATTTTTTCAACATATCTTTCAGTTGGAAGCCCATTATCGTCAAAGCCAAATGGGAAATAAACATTTTCTCCGCACATTCTATGATGACGAGCAATCGTTTCTATATGCATATAAGAAGACAAATGTCCCATATGGATTTTTCCATTGCAAGTTGGTGGAGGGGTGTCTATCGAATAAGTCTTTTTAGGACTATTTTTTTCAAATTTGTAGATATCATTTTCAAACCAATAATTTTGCCATTTTTCTTCTTTCTCTGTAAAGTTGTACTTTTTGTCTAACATATTTATCCTTCTTAATTATAAAATTCGTATCAATTATAACAAATTTATCAAGCAAAAGCAAATCATTGGGTTATTTTTTTTAATACAAATGAATATTTTGTTTAAAATCTTCTAAATCGCTCTGTCGCAAATTGCCATTTGCCTTGCAAAATCAAGGCAGGGATTGTAATAAAAAAAGGCCCATATCATGAACCATTTTATTGGCCATGGTAAATAGACTTGAAAATCAACTTGTTTGCCTTAAGCAACCTTTGGTTGCCAGAGACGGTGCCGTTTTTTTATAAAAAAAAGAGTTTTTCAACTCCATTTTATTGGCCATGGTAAATGGGGCGACGCGTTAAGAAAACAGTATAGTATACTGTTTTTAGCCAAAGCCGGGAGCAACTTGTTGCGGTCTGGCTCCGACAGGAGTGAACCATCGACCCCCGCCTTACACTTCGCTTCGCTTCGTTCTAGCTTCGCATCGAGCACAGCGGTCCGCTCTGATTGCAATTTGAAAAATTGCCATTTTGCTCTGCAAAATCAAGGCGGGGAATATAATAAAAAAAGCCTGAAAAATCAGACTTCCTTGGTTGAGGTAAATGGACTTGAACCATCGACCCCCGCCTTATCAGAGCGGTGCTCTAACCAACTGAGCTATACCTCAACAATCGTATTTTTTCGACTTTTGTTGTCGTAGCCAATTGCTAAACAGGAATAAATTTGGTGGAGATAATCGGATTCGAACCGATGACCCCCTGCTTGCAAGGCAGGTGCTCTAGCCAACTGAGCTATACCCCCATTGAAACTTACATAGTATAAAATATAACAAAATATTTGTCAAGCATTTTTTTAAAAAAAATATATTTATTTAATTTTTTTCAATAAAACCTCGGTTACATTTGATTTTCTATTTTATAATAACAACCTTTCA
>CAJMEO010000038.1 GCA_905212505.1 uncultured Christensenella sp. | reverse complement strand
TGTTCAATTATTATAATATATATTATTTACTAAGTCAAATAATTTACAACCAATTTCACAAAAGTTTCATTATTTATATTTAATTGTTTTGGCATTAATCTGTTTTTGTGTTGCTTAATGCATGTTTTGCACACTTGTTTTCAGCTTTTTGTTTGCTTGAAGCTTTTGCCGAACATATAAATTTTTCATTAATCAAAAGACACATTTCAAAAATCTTTGAATTTTCTTCACCGCTAACGCTTAATAGTTTATATTCAATTGTTCCTTTTTGTGCTTGCACTTTTTCTTGCAACAGGGTTTTATAGTCTTTATAATCACTGAAAACTTCTTTGATGTGAGAGATGTTTAAGTTTAAAATTCTATATACGTAATCTTTGCAAGTTTGCATGTCACTATCCAAAAACATAGCACCCAAAAGCGCTTCAAAGAAATCACCTTTAACACTCTCATTATTTTTTAAGCTTTCTGGACTTGTTTTAATAAAATTATTTAAACCATTTTCGGTTACAATTTTGCTTAAATATTCACAACTTACCATGCTTGCACGCATCTTTGTTAAAACGCCCTCATCATCGCCAATATTTTTAACCAAAAACTCAGCAATAATAAAGCCTAAAATACTGTCACCCAAAAATTCAAGACGCTCATTGTTTTTTTGATTAAATTTATGTGCAAAAGATGAATGCGTTAATGCAACATTTAACAAACTTTTATCTTTAAAATTATAACCTATTATTTTTTCAAGTTCTTCCATCAAACATTGTCCTTTAAGTTATTTTCAATTTGTTTGCTAAATTCTTCTTCAAATTTTTCTAAAACTTTATTCTTTTTGATATCTATCGCTTGTTTTATTGCAACCTCAATAGCAATGTGAGAACTTGAACCGTGAACTTTTATAAGAGTGTTTTTAAGCCCAAGCAGAATTGAACCACCATAGTTGTCGGTTTTAAACTTACCTTTCAAATGCTTAAAAGCCTTTTTCATCAGAAGTGCCCCAATTTTGCACACAAATGAATTTTTAATTTCAGTTTTCAACATTTTAAGCACCATTGAAATTGCCCCTTCTGTGCCTTTTAGCAAAACATTACCACTAAACGCATCAGTTATCACAACATCAGCATCGCCACTTAAAAACTCTCTCGCTTCCAAATTCCCCACAAAATTAATTGGCATTTGTTTTAAAAGTTTGAATGTTTCTTTTGTAAGTTCATTTCCTTTATTTTCTTCAACACCAATATTTAAAAGTGCAATTTTAGGATTTTTGATTCCCATAACACTTTTTAGATATATATCTGCCATCAAAGCATAATCACAAAGATTGTTTGGCTTTGAATCAACATTCGCCCCACAATCAATAAGCATAACTTTTCCACCAGCAATTGTTGGAAGCATTGGACAAAGCGCCGGTCTTGAAACGCCTTTAATCCTGCCTATTTTCAAAAATCCACCTGTAAGCACTGCTCCAGTGCTTCCGCCAGAAATCAAAGCATCATAACCATTTTTAAGTTCATTAAAACCAACAACCAAACTGCTGTCAATTTTTTCTTTTATGGCTTTGGTTGGAATGTCGTTGCAACTTATTTCTGTTGGAGCATTAATTATTTTTATATTTTCAAAAAGTTTTTTGCCACATTTTTTTTCAAACTTTTTTTCATAAGTTTTAAGTTCGTCTTTTATATTTTTTTCATCGCCTAAAAAACAAATTTCCAAATTGTCATTTTCAAGCAAAGAATTAACACCTGCTTTAATAACTTCTTTAAAGCCTTTATCAAGCCCTAATGTATCTAATAAAATTTTTGTCATAATTTTCCCCTTAACAAATTTATTATACAAAGTCAAAAAAAAATTGTCAAACAACATTGACAATTTAATTATTACAAATTATTTATAAACTAAGCGCTTTCTTTTTTATCTTTTTTCATATCCACAACTTGTTCACCTTTATAGTAACCACATTTTGAGCATGCTTTATGTGGTAGTGTATATTCGTGACAATGTGGGCATTTAACAACGCTTGGAGCAGAAACTTTCCAGTTTGCTTTTCTTGAGTCTCTTCTTGCTCTGCTTACCTTAACTTTTGGAACAGCCATTTCACACCTCTCTAATAAATTTCAGATTTTTACTTGCAAATTATATAGCATAAAAAATCTTTTGTCAATAATTTTTAACATTTTTTTAAATTTAATCTAACCACTTTTATAGTGTTTCTTAACATAATTTATTTTAAAACTTTTTTATTTGACCAATTTTTCTGTTTCTCTTGCAATAACAAGTTCTTCATTTGTTGGAATAACAAAAACTTTAACTTTGCTGTTTTTGGTTGTAATTTCTGTTGCATCTTTTCTGATTGTTTGATTATTTTTTTCTTTATCAAGCTCTATTCCAAGATATGTTAAAGTGCTTAAAACTTCTTCTCTAAGTTCTGGAGAATTTTCACCAATTCCTGCGGTAAACACAATAGCGTCAACGCCGTTTAACACCCCAGCATAACTTGCAATATTTTTTGTGATTGTATAGCACATCATGTCCATAGCAAGTCTTGCGTTTTCATTGGTTTTCAATTGTCTTTCAATATCTCTGCTATCACTTGACAAACCACTAATTCCAAGCAATCCGCATTGTTTGTTTAAAAAGCTTGTGGTTTCATTAATGTCCCAGCCTGTTTTTTTCATGATAAATTCCAAAACTGAAGGGTCAATATCTCCACTTCTTGTTCCCATCATAACCCCAGCTAGTGGCGTAAATCCCATTGTAGTGTCAACACTCTTTCCCCCCAAAACAGCGGCAAGGCTGGCACCGTTTCCAATATGACAAGTTATTATTTTTGTTTCTTCAATTGGTTTTCCAAGCATTTTTGCAGCTTCTTCGCTAACAAATTGATGACTCATGCCATGAAAGCCATATTTACGAATTTTATATTCTGTGTAGAAATGTTGAGGAATAGCATACATGTATGCTTTTTTAGGCATAGTTTGATGAAATGCCGTATCAAACACAACGACGTTTGGAATGTTTGGTGCAACACTTTCACATGCTTCAATTCCAATTATATTTGCCGGAACGTGCAAAGGTGCCAAATCGGTGTTTTGCCTTAAATATTCCATAAGTTGTTCATTTACAATTCTTGGTTCGCAAATTTCGCCACCATGCAAAAATCTGTGCCCAAAAGCATTAATTTCACTGATGTCTTTAATAACCCCAATTTTGCTGTCTGTTAAACAATTTAACACCATTTTTATTGCAACGGCATGATTTTTAATTTGTTCACAAAATTCATAAGCATTACCGTTTGCCTTGTGTGTTAATTTAGAGCCATCAAGGTTAATTCTTTCAACCAACCCTTTTGCAATAACACTTTCATCTTCCATATTTAAAAGTTGATATTTTAAACTTGAACTTCCACAATTAATAACTAAAATTTTCATAATTTAATATTCTCCCTATCAATAAAATTTAAAATTGTTGACAAAATTTAGTATATTGTTTTTTTTATTTTTTTGCAAGTAAAATGTAAAACTTAGTTTGATTTTTTTTATTTTTATTATAAAATTAATACATGAAACAAAAAATAAGCAGTAAAAACAAATCAACTTGTGCAATTATATGCGAATTTAATCCTATGCACACTGGTCATATATTTTTAATTAATAAAGCAAAAGAATTAACTAACAGCGACTATATGATTGGCATTATGAGCGGAAATTTTTCTCAGCGAAGTGAAATTTGTGTTTTAGACAAATACACTCGTTCAGAAATCGCAACGCATAATGGCTTAGATTTGATTATTAATCTTCCAACTTGTTTTTGCACAAATAATGCCGAAGTTTTTGCACTTTCTTCCATAAAAATCCTAAATCAAATTGGCTTAAACTTTTTGGCTTTTGGCGTTGAAACACTAAACATCAATGCTTTTTTTACGCTTGCAAAATTTATGATTGACGAACCTAAAGAATTTAAAACAAAACTAAAAGAAAATTTAAACACCGGCTTATCATACTTTAATGCCTACACAAAAACAATAAAAGAAAATTCGTCTTTTTTTGATAATAATATGATATCAGATTTAGTTAAAATTTTAACACGTCCAAACAACACACTAGCACTTGAATATGTTAAGGCATTAATCAAAACAAACAGCAAAATTAAACCCATATTCATTCAAAGAGTTGATAACTATAATTTAAATGGAATAAAAGAAAATTATGTAAGTGCAAATTATATTCGAAAAAACTTAATTGAAAATTCTTTTGAAAAAGTTAGTCAATTTTTGCCTAGAAACTCACATATATTTTTCAAAGAGAATTTGCAAAAATATTCTGAAATTTTCGACATAAAAAAGCCAATTGTTAACGCAAACAAACTGCTTTCAAAAACAAGCAAAAAAAGTGATAACAAAACATATAACGAATATCAAATTCCAAACATTTTGAAAACCCTAATTTTGTATAAAATAAAATCGTTAAATTTGAATGAAGTTAAAAAAATTTATTCGGTCTCAGAAGGCTTAGAAAACAAAATTAAAAATAGTGCAAAACAAACAAATTGCTTTGACGTTTTCTATCAAAGTTTAATCACTAAAAGATACAAACAAAACAAAATCAACAGCATTTTATTAAATTGTTTATTGGAAATAGACAAAGAAACTATTAATAAACTTTACACCATAAAAAATAATATTTACGCCAAAATATTGGCAATAAACCCAAAAAAACGTGAGATTTTAAGCGTTATTAACACAAAATATTTAATTTGCCGAAAAAAAGATATCGAAAACGCTAAATTAAATTCATTCAATAAAAAGTTAGTTGAAATTGAAAATACTGCCAACATAGTTTATAATCTTATCTTTAACACACACCTTAATGAAAATGATTGGTATAATAAAACTAGATTATAGTTAATATAATATTGTGTGAAAATTGAAATCTTAAAAATCAAAAATTCAAACAAATTTTTTGCCAACTTAAAAAAATATAAATTGCAAATTTTTATAACTTTTTTGCTTGCAATAA
>CAJMEO010000037.1 GCA_905212505.1 uncultured Christensenella sp. | reverse complement strand
AAAGTCCATGTTCATTATAACATCTTTTTTTTATTTTTGCAACAACATTTTTCGCTCATTTTTATTATATTTTTTTAAATTTCATTAAATAACCTTTTCAAAAAAACTTTTAATTTCACTTTTTTTGACAAGATTTTTTATTTTTATTCTCATTTCTCTAGTAATTGACAAAAAAATAATTAATGATAAACTTTATTTCAAAGAGGTATTTATGGACAGCATAAAATTTGGGACAGGCGGGTTTAGGGCAATAATTGGCGAAGATTTTAACAAAAAAAATGTTCAAGGCATTTGTCAGGCAATTTGTAACATCACAACAAAAAAACAACTAAAAAAACAAATCTGTATTGGGTTTGACAACAGATTTGAGTCGGAATATTTTGCACTTTGGTGCGCACAAATATTTGCAGGAAATGGTTTTAGTGTTGAACTTTTTGACAGAGCAACAACAACGCCTGTTGTGATGTATGCCAGCTTAATCAATAAAAATCCATTTGGAATAATGATTACTGCAAGCCACAATAAATATATATATAACGGCATAAAAGTTTTCACAAATCATGGAAGGGATGCTTCAAAGGAAGAAACTGATGAAATTGAAGCCGAGTTTAACTCTCTAACAAAAATAAACTCAGTTGAAACAAGTCCACTGATAAAAAAGGTTAATTACATAGACAGTTTTATTGATTATTTGATTAATAGCCAAAATTTACAAAATCTTAATAAAGATATTAAAGTCGTTTTTGATGCTAAGTTCGGCTCTTCTGTTGAAGAGCTTCAAAAACTATGCAAAAAAACAGGGATTAAAAACTACACAATTTTAAATGCTCACAGAGATGCTTTTTTCAACTTCACGTTGCCTGCCCCAAACAAAAACAACATAGATGACCTTATTTTGAATGTAAAAAACAATCATGCAGACATTGGTTTTGCGCTTGACGCGGATGGCGACAGAATTGCAATTGTTGACGAAAAAGGAAATTACATTGACAACAACTATATTCTTGCAATAATTTATTATTATCTTGCTGTGTTTGAACACAAAAAGGGTGATTCTGTAAAAAATTGTTGCACATCAAATCTTCTAGATAATGTTACAAAAAAATTGGGATACGTTTGTCATGAAGTTCCTGTTGGATTTAAGTTTATTTCAAATAAACTTATCAAAACAAATTCGATTATTGGTGGCGAAAGCAGTGGTGGTCTTGCCGTTCAAAATCACATATTCGGAAAAGATAGTTTGTTAACAATTGGGCTATGCCTTAAAATTTTGTCAACAACAAAAAAACCTTTCAGTGAAATTTTGAGTGATGTGTTAAAATTTGCTGACAATTATTCGGCAAAAATTTATGACAAAGAATATGCTTACAGTGCCGCACAAGCCAATTTAATAAAACAAAAAGTTTTTGGCAACAATCAATTTTTTAAAGATAGCAATATAAGCAAAATAATAAAAAATGATTATCTGAAAATCATATATAACAACAACGATTGGATTGTTGTTAGGTTTTCAGGAACTGAACCTGTTTTGCGAATTTTTGTTGAAACTGAAAACAAAAAAATCTCAAAAGAACTGTTCAAAAAGTGGGAAGATTTTTTAAATTTAAAAGATTAAATGAACAACACACATCATTTAATAAATTTTATAAATGTTTATTTTATTTGTTTTATTAGCCTTTTGATGCTAAAATTTAATTATGAAAAACCTTTTAAGGGCTCAAATGAAATTCAAACGAAATGAACTTTCAAAAAACGATGTCGAAGTTATGTCTGAAAAAATATTTTTTAACCTTAAAAATATTTTAGATTGTAACTCCCGATTTTTTGTGTATGTTAGTTTTTCAAATGAAGCAAAAACTGATAAAATTATTGAATATTTGTTGCTAAATAATAAAGAAGTTTTTGTTCCCAAAATTAAAAACCAAACAATGGTCGGTGTGAAAATTAACAAAAATACAAATTATAAAATTAATAGTTTTGGAATTTTAGAACCATCAGAAAAAAGCACAAATTTTGACAACTTTGTTGCAATTGTTCCATGCCTTATGGTTGACAAATTTGGAAATAGACTTGGCTATGGCAAAGGTTTTTATGATAAGTTTTTAAAAAACAAAACTGCAAAAAAAATTGCAATATGCTTTGATTTTCAACTTTCAGATTTTGTTCCTAATGAGAAACATGACATCAAAATGGATATGGTTATAACAGATAAACAAATTATAGAAACTTCTTTGAAAAAATAATCCAAACTAATGTTATAATTTTAATCAAAAAAAACATTTATTTGATTTAACAAATTAAATGTTTTTTTAATTTATTTTTTTTCTAAAAAAATTTCTTGAATTTCTTTTGTTTTGTATATACTACTTTTCGTGGGTTCAATGGTTTTTTCAATTTTTTTAGGTTCTTCTTTTAATGTTTCAAATTTTGGTGCCGTGTCTTTTTTTTCAAATCCGAAAAGTTCTTGCAAAGATTGAATATAGTTTGAAGTTTCATTTTTATCTATGCAATCATTTTTAATTAAATTTTCGCCCGTTTCCGCCGTCCAAATAAACTCATCATAATAAGGTTCATTGTCTTTTATTGTTTTTAGGCGATAATTAAATCTTTCAAGAATAAACGATTTTTTATCTGGTGCAAGTTCAATTAAAAGTTTTGCATTGTGAAAGATAAATTTATCAATTGTTTCTTGACGTGTTTCCAAGGTTTCTAGTGCAAGATCTTTTATTCCGTCAAGATAACCCTTTTTTTGTTGTTTTTTGTAATAACTTTTTGACAATCTGTTAAATTTAAAAGTCTGTTTTTCAAAATATTTTAGAATTTTATTGGCCTTTTTCGATTGTTGCTCATCAGTATATTTGCCTTTTTTTACTTTTTGAAGTTCAAGTTCTCGCATTTCATCATAAAATTCTTTAATTTTTTGTTTATACACAAAATTTTTGCAAATAGAATTATAAATGTTCCCAAAATTAGTGTGTGGCAACATGCATCCAAGTGAGAAAGCCGAACATATCATAAATGGATAGGCAACAGAAAATGGAGTTAAAAATGTTAAATAATCAAGCAAAAGTATTTCTGCTGTGCAAAACAAAACTCCAAGTGGGGCAATAAATCTCACGATTGAAAAAATTTTGTTTAGTATATTCGAACCGTCAAGCCCACCCTCTGTTAAATTTAATTGATATCGTTTGTCGTTAATTTCTAGTTTACAAAATTTTGCATAATTTTTCATACTTTAAGTATAAATTAAAAAAAAGTGGTTGTCAATAGCAACTTAAAAGAATTTATTATTGTTTATATTGTTTATTTAATTTTATGAATATTTTAACAAAAAATAAAACCTTGTCATACTATGCCATAGGTGAACATTCACCTAATAGGAGAGATAACATGAGTTTTTTTAATAACGATTGCGGATGTAACAGAATCAGAGTAATTCGAGTTCCTGTTTCACAAGTTGGTCAAAGTATACAAGGCCCTACTGGTCCAGTTGGTCCAATTGGCCCACAAGGCCCTACTGGTCCTACAGGCGCTACTGGTTTTGGCGCTACTGGTCCAACGGGTGCAACGGGTCCAACAGGGGCAACTGGAGCGACCGGTGCAACTGGCCCTACTGGCGCTACTGGTGCTACTGGTTTTGGTGCTACTGGCCCAACGGGCGCAACGGGTCCAACGGGTGCAACAGGTCCAACAGGGGCAACGGGCCCAACGGGGGCAACGGGGGCAACTGGCCCTACTGGTGCTACTGGCCCAACGGGGGCGACGGGAACGTCTGGGGCTTTCAATATTTATGGAAGTTTTTATTCCACAGGACCTCAAACGGTTAGCAGTGCAATTAATGTTCCACTAACAGAAACGATTTCGTCATTAGGCGTAACGCTTAGCAACAACTCGGTTACTGTGCCCACTGAAGGAATTTATATTGTAAACTATGGTGTTGGAAAGTCAACCACAGGAACGAATGATTTTATTAATCTAACTTTAAATGGCTCTGCAGTTGCAGGAACAACGCGAGGCATTAGCAACACTTCTCCATCAACCGGCACAATAATTTTAAACATTCCTGCTGGCGGAGTGCTTGCAATTTCTAACACTTCAGCAAACAACATTATTCTTGGAAGTGCTTCAGAACCTGCAGGGTTTTTAAGTTTAACAAAAATTGCTTAACTGAAATTAACTATTTAAATTATGTTTATAACGTAAAATCTATTCTTTTAAAACAATAAAAATCTACCAGTGTACTAGTGCGAACCCCATTTAGTGGACAATAAAAAAAAGCACTGCTATGGTATTTGTATATCTAGTGTAGGCTAACCTACACTAGATATTTTTTGTTGCCTTACATTGTAAGGACTTTGTTTGTATCTTAATTCTACCCTTCATTATTCCTGTTATAAAAAAGAATATAAATATAATTGGCGATATAATCCACATAATAACTCCTTATATTTTTGTATCTATTTTTTCTTCATGCATTAAAACTTTTTCTAGATATTCAAAAAGTTTTGGGTCTATCTCGTCATTTTGTATTTTATAATCACACTCAATACCGTTTTCTTTTAAAATTTCTGCAATTTCACTAAACTTATAGTAATTTCCTTGTAATTTTAACAAACTTTTGTAATTAGATTTATAGAAAAGCATTTCGCCATTGCCATTTAATTCTTCGCCACCAGCAAATTTGAAATATTCTTCTGATTGCTCTTTTATATCAACTTTAAAACATATTCTTGTAAGTATAAACTCTTTTAATTCATAAGGTAAAGTATCACTTCTTAATCTTTGAGTGCCAATTATTAAATGAATGCCTGAACCTCTAGCAATTTTAATTAAATGTATAATCAGTTGTTTTGCTCTAGAATTTGAAATAATTTCTGCTAATTAAAACAAATACAATTTTTGCAGGAGGAAATAGTAAAACCTATTTGGCGAAGGGCGATAATTTTAGATAGTTCTAAAAGTTTGCTTGTTTCATAATATCTATAGCCATTTGAATCAACTTTACTAGGAAAGAATAAACCAA
>CAJMEO010000036.1 GCA_905212505.1 uncultured Christensenella sp. | reverse complement strand
AGTGATGTTATGTTTTATATAATAAATTTATAAATGCAAAGAAAGTGCGAAAAATAAACTTTACAAAAAAATTGAGGTTAGGTATTGACAATTAGGTTTTGTTGGTTTATAATTTTAGTGAAAATTATGGAGGCAAGTATGAATGCGAAAGATTTTAGAAATTACGACCAAAATAGACCAAATGAATTATTAAAGGACTATGAACAATTTCCTGCTGATGAACAAGAATTTGTTAAAGCGACAAATATATTTATTGCCAAGTCTACGAAATATATTTCAATTATTGACTTCTGTAAGAACGGAAATTATTCCAAATCTGAAAGAGAATTTATGGAAAAGACCGTAAAACAATTTATTGATTACATCAATTATGGCCCAAATTCTACAGAAGCAGTTATGAAAGAAATGACAAAAAGGTTTAATGAATTTGCTATTTATTATAAAAATATTTCATCAAAAGATATTGAACATATTAGGGTTTCAGCAAGTAACACTCAAAATGCAATGATGCCAGTTTTTGATGATAAAAAATTAAATAAAGAACTTAAAAAATTCTATGCCGGATATGATTATATCACAACAGCTGCAAGATTCTTTGATTATTTAGCGGATAAATATGGAGATTATATTAACAACGAACATTTATATGGAAAACTTTTAAGCACTTTAGATGCCGCTAAAAATTTACCTTGCATTAAAGCGATGGAAGAATCCTTAGAAAAATACAACCTTGCAAGCTATAATCAGCCCCATGTTTATAACTCTAAAACAAAATTAAACGCTGTAAGAGAAGATGAACAAGCACGCATTAGGTAAATTTTACTTAATGTGTTTTTTTATTGTTGTCTATATTGAGCAAAATACTTGAAATATAATTTTTAATACATAACTGGATTTTGTGAATTTTCAATCTCGTTTTCAAGTCTAGAATCAAATATTTTTGTTTTTCTTAAATTCTCATGTAAAATCTCACAATGTAATAATGGCACAAAATCACCATAAGTTAATCTCAAATAAGTGAAATGATGTGAAAATTAAATGCTTTAGAGAAAATTTCACATAGTTTCTTTTTAACTGCAAATTTTGCCATAATCGTTGCAAGACAGTGACATTTTGGGTGAAGATGGATTTAATGTGCAAGAATATACAATTCACATTTCAAAGCCAATATATCCAAACTCGAAACTAAGCAAGCAAGAACAAATCCAAAAACTTATGGAACAAAATTTTAACATTTGGCAAGATGTTTATGAAAAAACTTACGGCATAAAACTTGAATACAAAACAAAAATAAAGTATAACAATTTTGATTTTTAACATCAGATAAATTTTGAAAACAAAAGCCTGCAATTTCGTTAATATCTTCTTTCATACAGCTTTCTATTCATCAAAAAACGGCTCTTTTTTAATCTCGTAAAAATGTTTGTTTTTTTGTTGCGCCCACTCTTTGCGAGCACTTTTACATTTCATTCGCCTTAAAAAGTAAATACGCAAACGTCGAAAACTGCGTTTGCGTATACTTTACATTTTGTCATTTTTATCAAGTCTATTTTCAAATCGTTTCGTTCTATTAGACAAGGCTTGCGCTTACCGTCACACTCGTTTGTTTTGTTCCGGTATAGATGACGATATAATACGTTCCTGCTTCAGGTGCGCTGTAATAGGTGTCGCTGTCACCTTCTTGTTTTTCAACAGGGTTGCCGTTTGCATCAAGAAATTGCCAGGTCAGACCGGTTGTTGGATATGCACCAAGTTGCAAATCTGAACCGGAACTTCCGTTCAGAATTTCATCAGTTAATGTAAGTTTGAAATAGTTGTAGCTGTTGTTCCATAATGCCACATTTGTTATTGAGAAAGCCCCTTCACTTTCACTGTATTCAAGAGTAGCAATGGTCGTTTGATAGTGTGTGACTACCATCTCATATTCTCCTGGAGTGACAAAAGGCATTTCAAGATATTTGACACCATTTTCCATCAATTCTCTGACGACTTCTGGAGTGTCGCTCGAGATTTCCACCGCCCCAAATTGACCAGCTGCACGAGTGACCATACCAGTTTTAATAAGTTTTTTGTTTGCATCATAAATCTTGGCTTGTGCGTGGGTTGTATCAGTTTGTTGCAAACCGCCACCGACTTTATTCATATTTATCCAGTAGTAGCCGTTGGCGAAGCCACAATTCTTCACTTCATAGCGGAAGTAATAGGTGTCCGCCTCGGTCACTGTAAACTTAACGTAAGTTTGTGTGCCTTTATCTTCCACGAAGTTTAAGTCGACATAGTTGGTATAAGCGACTACTTCTGTTTTCGTTTTTTTACAAACGGAGCAGGTGTAGGTTTTTTCACCTGCGTTTTGAAAGGTTGCCTCTGTCGTAATAACGCCAGCGTCCCAAGTGTGCTCTGCTTTGTCAAGTTGTTCTTCACAGTTTTTGCCTTTACAAACATGCCAATGATATGTAGCATCACTTGACCATTCCGCTACTGCATTATGTTTATGCCCACAAGCAGTGAGCATAAACATTGCTGGAATCATCAAACAAACTGCCAAAACAAATGTTAATATTGATTTTTTCTTTGTCATAATTTTTTCTCTCCTTTAAAAATTTTCCAAAATAAATTTTATTTTGGTTTTCATTAATATTTTATCATATATTTTAAAGTTTTGATATGACAAATCAGTCCTATATAGTCCCTTTTTTTGCATAAATTCAGTCCTAAAATGTCCTAAAAATTATACCTTTATCATTTTAATAAAAAAATCCAACAACATAACGCCATTGGATTGTAATATCTGTTAAATAAATTTTTTGGCAGTTCTGCACAATTCTTCCCGATTGGCAACTGCAAGTTTGCTTAGAATGTTTGTAATATTGTTTTTGACAGTGCTGTCGGAGATAAACAAGTTGACTGCAATATCTTTTCGCTTTTCACCAAGAAGCATATGTTTCAAAATTTCTTTTTCTCTCTTGGTGAGGCTGTTTATTTTTTCCCATTTTTCAAATACTATCGCAATCTGTTCTTCGCTAAATTTGTCGTCAAAATCTATTATGGACAAATCGACAGAATGAGTGCTTTCTTGTTTGGGCGTGCTTATTTTCTTTTCATCTTCTCGCAAGATGCCATACATAAGTAAAAGTAACATTTCGTTGATAATATACGAAAGGCAAAGAAATTCAAATTGATGTTCAACAAATTGCTCAATAAGCCAAACAAGCATATTACCAATTACAACTACCAACAAAAATATGCCTTGCATTTTACAGTTGGTTTTCTTTTTGACTACAGAATAGATGATTGCAACAATCATTGTTGTCATATATCCTGCCAAATACACAAAATATAAATTGTGTAACACTCCATATTCTTTTACTAACCTTGATCCACCGTTTAAAATTTCAAGAGATACTTCTTTGTAATAAATTGGCAAATAGCCACCACTAGTTGCAATAAATAGCATAACAAGACCAATAACAAGTAGTATATATTTAAGAACTTTACTATGTTTTATGTTGCAAACATCTAATATAAGCATAAACATAAAGTATGGCAAAAACACATTCCCAAGATATGCAATTGCATTGCCAATAAGGGCTAATGTTAGATTCTTCGAAAGAGACAATGTAAAATATCCTGAATTGCAAATAAAAACAGAAATAAACAAACACATTATCCATTTGTTTTGTTTTTTGTCCACAAAAAAATAAGCCACTAACAATACTAGCGAAAGAAAACATGCAACTCCGTAAAATATTGACATTAACTACTCCTTGTTGTTTAATATATTTTTATTATAACATATATTTTAACAAAAAAAATTAAATATTAACACTTTTGCAAAAAATTTTTAAGTTTTAAGTCTTTGCAACATCCTTACCTGTTTCAGTCAATTGCTTATCTGCTTCGCTTTCAAAATTTTTACATTCTGAATTTTTTTCGCCATTCTTTTTTGAAAAAAATTTTGCTTTTAATTTTTTTAAGTCTGTTTTAAAATTTTTGAAATCAAATATAAGAGATAAGCCAAAGCAAATTGGAACTAAATATACAAATGCTGGAACAATCAACCAAAACCATGGCCAATATTTTGTTTGCCCTGCAAACTCTCCAAACGGAATGGTTTTGAAAATTTTGGGACATAACGCCGTGAACAACACAGCAAACTTTTCACTTCCCGGGCCCCAAATTAGTGATGAATTTTTATAATTTATGTTTAACATATCATTATTTCTCAAAGGAATAAAACCAAGTTCACTTTGCAAAATTTGATTTAGCATTATAAACAACATAACCGAAAGCAAATATACCGGACACCAAAACACCCTTTTATAGCTTAATTTGTGCAATTTAAAAACAACCATCAATAATGGCACAGCATACAACAAAGTGTGATGAAAATAAAATCTTATAATGTCAAAAACCTCAGCTGCTTGATTAACTTTTTGCAAAGGTTCAAGAGGATATAACACCGAGATAAATCCGCCAAGAATGCCTAAATAAAACATATAGTCTTTTGCTCGTTCACTTTTTGAAAGAAACATAAATGGAAACAAAAATATATTGGCTCCGCAAATATTAATAAACCAAGAATCTCGCAACAATCTTGACTGGTCAGTTGAATATGGTGGATAAAGAAATTTTGTGAAATGTGCAATAACCCCAAGCACCAAAATTGAAAATAAAACAATTTTTTGCGTTTTTGAACTTTTGTTCCTCAACAAAAAATACAAACCCACAGTTGAGCCTATGCTGATAATTAACCAAAACCAATACCATAAATTAAACATTTGTATATTCATTATTTTTCACCCTAAGATATTTTATCATTTTTTGTTCATTTAAGCAATTAATATAATACGCAATACACGCAAAAAATTTAATAGAATGTCTTCCTGTAACATTGATGTGACATCTATCAGTTTTTACACCGAGAACAACTAAATAAAATTTTGCACTGATTTAAATTTAAAATTAAAAAAAAGGACATATTGACGCACTTTTCAATAGTCCTTTTTTATTCTACGCTTTTGTCAAACAAATTCTTTCTCTTTTATTTGTGTTATTTTTTATTGTTTAACATAAAAAATTTTAAAATTTCATTTTATATTAATCTTTTTATGAAAAATGAAAACGAAATAAAAAACCTTAACAATAAAGTTAGGGTTTAAATTTGGAGCAAGTAGCGGGAATCGAACCCGCAACTAATGCTTGGG